>NZ_JASJVI010000009.1:0-81086 GCF_035019865.1 Cryobacterium sp. 10I5 | reverse complement strand
GGTGGGACACGATCAGGACCCTTCGGTCGGGGCGGCGGGCGACGTGGTAACGGGGGGAACGGCCGGCACGACGGTTGGCACGACGGCCGAACCGGGCGGACGCCCGAGGGCGCGTTCCGTGTCGAGAGCGTGCTGCAGGATGATGGTCGCTGCGACCTGATCGATCACGGGGCGCTGCGTTTTTGTCTTGCGGCCGGCGGTGCGGAGGACGCCCTGGGCCGCGACGGTCGAGAGCCGTTCGTCGACGAGGCGCACGGGGACGGGAACGGCCAGGGCGAGCACCTCCGCGAAGCCGACGGCGTCATTCGTCGACGCGGTGTGGTTTCCGGAGAGGGCGAGGGGCAGGCCGACGATGACCTCCATGGCGCCGAGGTCCCGGACGACCGCACCGATGCGCGCGATGTCGGCGACTCCGTTCCCGTCCCGGGGCACGGTCTCGACGGGGGTCGCCAGCATGCCGTGCGGGTCACTCATCGCAAGGCCGATCCTGGCCTTGCCGACGTCGACTCCGACCCGCACGCCATGCCGCATTCTTCAGCCCGCGATCGTGGTGCGGACGGCCACGAGGGCGCCCGCGATCTTGTCGACGTCGGTTCCGCCGCCCTGGGCGAGGTCGTCCTTGCCACCGCCGCCGCCGCCGAGGATTCCCGCGACAAGCTTCGCGAGGGCGCCGGCGCGCTGGCCGGAATCCCGTGCTGCCGCGTTGGTCGCCACGATGATCACGGGTTTGTCGTCGACCACGGCGGCGAGTGCGACCACCGCGGGGTCGGAGCCGAGTTGCGCCCGGGTGGCCGTGACCAGCATCCGCACCTCATCGGGAGAGTGCAGGGTGCCGAGGTTCTCGGCGACGAGGCGTACCGCGCCTGCGCGCTGGGCTGTCGCGACGAGCGCGGGGACACGTTCCGTGAGTGCCTTCGCCTCGAAGGCCGCGATCTTCTTCTCCGCGGCCTTGAGGCTCGTGAGCAGCTCACCGATGCGTTCGGGCAACTGTTCCTTCGGCGTCTTGAGGTTGGCGGTCAGCTGGGAGACGATCGCCCGCTCCGCCGCGAGGTCGCGGAAGGCCTCGAGGCCCACGAGGGACTCGACGCGGCGGTTCGTGGACCCGACGGAGGCCTCGCTGACGAGATTGATCATTCCGATCTCGGCGCTCGAACCGACGTGGGTGCCCGCGCAGAGTTCCCTGGACCAGGGTCCGCCGATGTCGACGACGCGGACCCTGTCGCCATACTTCTCGCTGAAGAGCGCCATGGCCCCGAGGGCCTTCGCTTCTGCGAGGGGAAGCTCACGGGTGATGACGGGCAGGTTGTCGCGGATCGCGTTGTTGGAGATCTCCTCGATCTCGCTGCGGGTCGCGGCCGAGAGCGCCTGGTTCCAGGAGAAGTCCAGTCGGAAGAAGCCGGCCTTGTTGTACGAGCCGGACTGGTGCGCATTCGGGCCGAGGACCTGGCGGAGTGCTGCGTGCAGCACGTGGGTTCCGGAATGGGCCTGGCGGGCGCCGCGGCGCCAGTCAGGGTCGACGACGCTTGTCGCGGGGTCTCCGACACCGACCTCCCCGCTCGTGACGTGCACCTTGTGACTGATCAGGCCCTTGACGGGCTTCTGGACGTCGAGGACCTCGAGCTCGTAGCCGCGACCGACGATGATTCCGGCATCGGCTTCCTGGCCGCCGGACTCCGCGTAGAGCGCGGTCTCGCCGAGGATCACTTCGGCGATGTCGCCGGCGACCGCCTTCGTGACGGACGCGCCGTCGACGATGATTCCGAGCACGCTGGATTCGGTCTGCAGTTCCTCGTATCCGGTGAACACGGTCTCGCCGGTGGCACGGAAGGCGCTGTAGACGGAGAGGTCGGCGAGGTGGGTCTTCTTGGCTTTCGCGTCGGCCTTTGCCAGCGAGCGTTGCCTGGCCATCAGTGCGTCGAATGCGGACCTGTTGACGCTGAGCCCGGCTTCCTCCGCCATCTCGAGGGTGATCTCGATCGGGAATCCGTAGGTGTCGTGCAGCAGGAACGCGGTGTCCCCCGGCAGTTCCGTCTTCTGCGCCTTGATCGTCTTCGCGACCGCGACGTCGAGCACGGTGCTGCCGCTCGCGAGGGTGCGGAGGAAGGTCTCCTCCTCCGCGTATGCGCCCTGGCTGATCCTGGCGTAGTCGCCGTGAACCTCGGGGTATGCGCTCATCATGGCGTCCCGCGCGGCGGGGAACAGTTCGGGGAAGGTCGCCACGTCCACGCCGAGCAGGCGCATGGCGCGCACGCTGCGGCGCATCAGGCGACGGAGGATGTAGCCGCGACCCTCGTTGGACGGCGTCACGCCATCGCTCATCAGCATGAGGGAGGAACGCACGT
This sequence comes from Cryobacterium sp. 10I5, assembly GCF_035019865.1. Lineage (NCBI taxonomy): Bacteria > Bacillati > Actinomycetota > Actinomycetes > Micrococcales > Microbacteriaceae > Cryobacterium > Cryobacterium sp. 10I5. Next base: position 78,744 of record NZ_JASJVI010000009.1, on the reverse strand, counting down.
GGTCTGCGACGATGCGCATCCGCACGTCGTCGTCGTGGACGGCGCCGTAGCGGCGTCCGGAGAGCGCGGCCGCGCGGTCGAGGACCGGGCGGACCTGGTCGATCTCGTACATGTTCTCGACGCCCTGCTTGAGGAAGGCGACGCGTTCGAGACCCATGCCCGTGTCGATGTTCTTCTTCGGCAGGTCGCCGAGGATGACGAAGTCGTTCTTGCCGGTGCCCTCGCCCCTCAGGTACTGCATGAAGACGAGGTTCCAGATTTCGACGTATCGGTCGTCGTCCGTTGCGGGCCCGCCGTCGGCTCCGTAGGCGGGGCCGCGGTCGAAGAAGATCTCGGAGCAGGGGCCAGCGGGTCCCGGCTGGCCGGTCGACCAGTAGTTGCTGTCCATTCCGAGGCGCTGGATACGGTCTTCAGGGAGGCCGAGTGCGCGCCAGTAGCGGAACGCCTCGTCGTCGTCCTGGTAGACGGTGACCCAGAGGTCCTTCTCCTGGAATCCGTAGCCGCCGTCGGCCTCCGACGTCGTCAGGAGCTCCCAGGCGTAGCCGATGGCCTGTTCCTTGAAGTAGTCCCCGAAGGAGAAGTTTCCGTTCATCTGGAAGAACGTGCCGTGGCGCGGCGTCTTGCCCACTTCTTCGATGTCGTTGGTCCTGATGCATTTCTGCACGCTCGTGGCCCGGGGATACGGCGCGGGGACGAGGCCGGTGAGATAGGGCACGAAGGGCACCATCCCGGCGACGGTGAACAACAGGGTGGGGTCGTCGCTGACGAGCGACGCCGACGGTACGACGGTGTGTCCGCGGTCGGCAAAGAAGTCGAGCCAGCGCCCGCGAATTTCAGCAGTCTGCATGGGTTCCGTAGTTCGTTGAAGAATGAATAGGCGAAAAAGTTGCGGGGGTCGAGCGGATGCTCAGGGGCGGGTCGTTCCGCCGAGTGCGTCCGTTCCGGCGTCGGCGACGTCGCCGAGGGCGTCACGAAGCTCGGCCTCGCGCTTGCGGTAACCGTCGGAGATGGCTTCGCCGAACTCGCGGGCCTTCGTGTCGAGGTCACTGAAGAACAACTTGCCCTGACGAGTGTTGTTGGCTTCATGCGCGATCAAGAATCCGACGCCGACCCCGATGACCAACCAGATGAAATTCTTCATGACAAATGCTCCCTGAACGGTGTGGAGACCCTGATAAGAAATGCGCGATGGCCGCGCGTGTGGTGCGGCCGGCGTATCCCGGACTCGACCAGCCTCTTTCCAGCGTAGCCGACTACCCGCGCCGACGGCCTGCGCGCGTCGGGGATGCGGCGCGGAAACCCGCCCTGACGGCGGCGGAGAAGCCTGCGAGTTTGATGAGCGGTCCGCCGACGGTCGCGGCGAACAGTGCGACGAGTGCCGAGACATTACCCGTCACATCCGCGACGTTTCCGGTGATCGTGTCGACCCTGGCCAGCTGTTTGTTGGTTTCCTGCAGGGTCGTCGTGGTTTCAGAGAGAAGCGGTGTGACGTTTTCGCTCAGCTCATGGATGGCCAGGGTCGTCTCGTCGAACACCCGGCCGAGCTTGAGCAGCGGGACGGCGAGGAGCCCGACGAGAACGGCAAACACGACGGCGGCGGCGAGGCCCGCGATATCTCCACCTGACACTGGTGACTCCATCCATTCCGAGAGGGGCATGCATTGGCACCCGGCGTTCAACACCGGTTAACGCACGAAGCGGACCACCCCTTGGGGTGATCCGCTCTCCAGCGTAGTTCAGATGCCGCCAGACGACGGGCAGGGGAACTTAGCGGGCTGCGTAGTACTCGACGACGAGCTGGACTTCACACGTCACGGGGATTTCGATGCGCTTCGGGCGACGCACGAGGCGGGCCTGCAGCTTGTCGATCTCGACCTCGAGGTACGGCGGGAGCTTCGGGAGCACGTCGACGTGTCCGCCGGCAGCGGCGACCTGGAACGGCTCCATGCCCTCGCTGCGCGCCTTGACGTGGATGAGCTGGCCCGGCTTCACGCGGAAGGAGGGGCGGTCGACGAGCTGGCCGTCGACGAGGATGTGACGGTGCACGACCATCTGGCGGGCCTGCGCGGTCGTGCGGGCGATTGCCGCGCGAACGAGAAGGGCGTCAAGACGGGTCTCGAGGATCTCGACGAGGTTTTCACCGGTCAGGCCCTGGGCGCGACGGGCCTCTTCGAATGCGATCTTGAGCTGGGCTTCGCGGATGCCGTACTGGGCCCTTAAGCGCTGCTTTTCGCGGAGACGCACGGCATAGTCGGAATCGGTCTTGCGCTTGGTGCGGCCGTGCTCGCCCGGAGCGTACGGACGCTTCTCGAGGTAGCGGGCGGCCTTCGGGGTCAGGGCGATGCCCAGGGCCCGCGAGAGGCGGGTCTTACTGCGGGTACGTGACTTGGTAGACACGGTGTCCTTTCAATGGAACGAGCAACAGAAAAAGTGGAATCCAGGGCGTCCGCGCGTGCGCCGGCGTCATGGGAGATCAGAGGGGTGTGCCACGGGGCGCCCGGCTACAGGGCTCCCACTCCAACCTGGAATCGGACGCAGCCGCATGCCGATGCCAGTCGTAGGCCTCAACAGATTACCACACCGAACTCGAGCGGCCGTGCCCGCGCTGGACCTGGTGCGGGGGCCCGCAGTCACTCACCGCGGATGATCCGGCGCAGCTTGACGAGGCGTGCCGACACTTCTCGTTCGTTGCCGTGTTCTGTGGGTTCGTAGTAGCGAACGGCCTTGAGCTCGTCCGGCGGATACTGCTGCTGCACGACGCCGAGGGTGTCGTCGTGCGGGTAGCGGTAGCCCTTGCCGTGCCCGAGTCGTTTCGCGCCCGCATAGTGGGCGTCGCGCAGGTGCTTCGGCACCCGGCCGGTCTTGCCCGCGCGGACATCAGCGATGGCCGCATCGAGCGCCATATATGCGGCGTTGGACTTGGGTGCGGTCGCGAGGTGCACAACCGCCTGGGCGAGTGGGATCCGCCCTTCCGGCATCCCGATCAGCTGCACGGCGTCAGCGGCCGCCACGGCGATCACGAGGGACTGGGGGTCTGCCATACCGATGTCTTCCGAGGCCAGGACGATGATGCGGCGCGCGATGAACCGCGGGTCTTCGCCGGCCTCGATCATCCTCGCAAGGTAGTGCAGGGACGCATCGACGTCCGAGCCGCGTACCGACTTGATGAAGGCGCTGATCACGTCGTAGTGCTCGTCGCCGTTGCGGTCGTAGCGCAGGAGGGCCCTGTCGACGGCGAGGGCGACCGTGTCGCTCGTGATGACCGGGCGGGCATCGGGCTCGCGCGCGGCATCGTCCCCCGCGCTCGATGCCTCAGCCCCTGAATCGGCAGCCCCTGAAGCGGCAGCCGCTGAAGCAGCAGCCCCTGAAGCAGCAGAGACGGATGCCGCCTCGAGCGCCGTGAGGGCACGGCGGGCGTCGCCAGAGGCGAGCCTGATGATCGTGGCGCGGGCGTCGGGTTCGAGCACGAAGCGATCGGCGAGACCCCGGGCATCCGTCACTGCCCTGTCGATCACGACCCCGAGGTCTTCGTCGCTGAGCGTCTCGAGGGTGAGGAGGAGGGACCGGGAAAGGAGGGGTGCGATCACGGAGAAGGAAGGGTTCTCGGTCGTTGCGGCGACGAGGATGATGACCCCGTTTTCGACGCCGGGCAGCAACGCGTCCTGTTGGGCCTTGCTGAATCGGTGGATCTCGTCGAGGAAGAGCACGGTCGACAGTCCGTAGAGGTCGCGGCTCGTGCGCGCCTCCTCCATGACCTGCCGCACGTCGCGCACGCCGGCGGAGACCGCGGAGAGTTCGACGAAGCGGCGGCCGGAGCTGTGCGCGATCGCCTGGGCCAGGGTGGTCTTTCCGGTGCCGGGCGGACCCCAGAGAATCACCGAAACCGCACCGCGCTCCCCAGACTTGTCGCTCGCGAGGCTGACCAGGGGGGAACCAGGGGTGAGGAGGTGCCGTTGGCCTGCAACTTCAGCGAGCGTCGTCGGGCGCATCCGTACCGCGAGGGGAGTTGCGCCGCTGCGCAGTCCGGGCTGTCCATCGACCATCCCTCCAGCGTAGTTCGCACCGCTGACACCGGCGTTCGGGCGGCAGTGCTCGCGTTGTAGAGTTCAAGCTGGTTGCGGAACAAGTCCGCGTGAATTCCTGGAGGACAGCCGTGGCAGCGAACAAGAAGCAGGATCGCGACGAGCGCGAGGCCCGCATCCGGGTTCGCGGGTACCAGGCACGTCGGGCTGTGCACGAACACCAGCAGTCTCGCCGCCGCAGGGACAACGTCGTGGCAGGCATCGCCGTCGTCGTCGTCGCCGTGCTCGCCGTCGTCGCCCAGGTCTACTTCTTCAACGGCGGTCCGGGCACCCCGGCGCCGAGCTCCTCCGCAACCGCAACGCCCGCCGCCACACCGACGGCCACCCCGGCCGCCGGCGCGAACACCGGAACCGTCCCACCGAGCACGCTCGCCCAGGGTCGCACCTGGACGGGAACCCTCGGCCTCAACGGCATCGACCTCGGAATCACACTCGACGGCGCAGCGGCCCCGCAGGCGGTCTCGTCCACGATCAGCCTGGTGCAGGCCGACTTCTACTCCGACCTGACCTGCCACCGGCTGACCACCTCTGGCATCTTCGTTCTCCAGTGCGGAGACCCGAAGGGCGACGGCTCCGGCGGCCCGGGCTACAGCTACGGCCCCGTCGAGAACGCGCCTGCCGACAACGTCTACCCGGCCGGAACGATCGCGATGGCGCGGCAGAGCGCCAACGGGTTCAGCCAGGGCAGCCAGTTCTTCATCCTCTATCAGGATTCGACCATCCCTGCCGATGCCGCGGGCGGCTACACCGTGATCGGCCATGTCACGAGCGGGCTCGACCAGGTGAAGGCCCAGATCACGGATGCCGGAGTCGCCGACGGTTCGACGGACGGCACCCCCAAGGTCACGACCTTAATCAGCGCCTTCAGCGTGCAGTAGTTCCAGCCGTCCGGGCCTTGCAATAGGCTTGACCGGGTATTGGCCCAGTGTGGGCACACACACATCGACATCTAAGGTGAGACTCTTGACTACGACAGATCAGCAACCATGGGGTCGCGTAGACGAATCCGGCACGGTTTTCGTGCGCGAAGCGTCGGGCGAACGCGCGGTCGGCCAGTATCCTGACGCGACGCCGGAGGAAGCCCTGGCCTACTTCGAGCGCAAGTACGTCGAACTCAACGGACAGGTCACCCTTCTCGAGCAGCGCGCCAAGGGCGGCGCTCCGGCTGCGGACATCGCAAAATCGGTTTCGCACCTCGCGAAGACCGTTGCGACGGCCAACGCCGTCGGTAACCTCGCCGCCCTCGTTGAGCGTCTCGGCGCCCTCGGCGGCGCCGTCAGCGAACTCACGGAGCAGCAGGGTGCCGAATCCAAGGCCGCCGCCGTCGCCGCCGTCGCCGAACGCGCCGCGATCGTCGAGGAGGCCGAGGCGCTCGCAGCGGAAGACCCCGCCAAGACGCAGTGGAAGCAGACGAGCGCCGCCCTCGACGCCCTGTTCGCCAAGTGGCAGGCACACCAGCACGATGCCCCCCGCATCCCCAAGGGTGAGGCCAACGAGCTCTGGAAGCGTTTCCGCGCGGCACGCACGACCATCGAGCAGAACCGCAAGGCGTTCTTCGCCGAGCTCGACACGGCCCACAAGGACGTTCGCAACCGCAAGCAGCAGCTCATCGAGCAGGCGGAAGCGCTTGCGCCGAAGGGCGCGGACGGGATCCCCGCCTACCGCACGCTGCTCGACGAGTGGAAGCTCGCAGGCCGCAGCGGCAAGAAGCAGGACGACGCCATGTGGGCGAAGTTCAAGGCGGCGGGCGACGTGCTCTATTCCGTGAAGTCGGAGATCGACGCCCAGGACGACGAGGAATTCGCCGGGAACCTCGTCGAGAAGCTCGCGCTCCTCACTGAAGCCGAAACCCTCCTCACCGAGACCGACCGCACCAAGGCTCGCACGACCCTCAGCTCCGTGCAGCGCCGCTGGGACGCGATCGGCAAGGTTCCGCGCGACTCCGTCAAGCTCGTCGAAGATCGCATGCGCAAGGTCGAAGCCGCCGTCCGCAAGCTCGACGACGATCACTGGGTACGCAACAACCCGGAGACCAAGGCTCGTACGGAGGGCCTCGCCGGCCAGCTGCACGACGCGATCGCCAAGCTCGAGGCCGAACTCGCGACCGCCGAGGCAGGAACGGACGCCCGCGCGATCAAGGACGCCCGCGAAGCGCTCGAGGCCCGCAAGGCATGGCTGAAGGCCATCGGCCAGTAGCCGACCATACAGTCCGTCCACAGGCGACGGGGCTCGGTATCTGTCCACAGATCACGGCGCCCCGTCGCTTCCGTGTTTCCTCCAGGCGCATCCTGTCCAGGTGTCCGACCGGCTCCCCGACGTCCTCTCCCCCGGCGATCTCCCCATCGCCGAACTCTCAAGCCTGTGCCTGGACGGCGAACTGTTCCGGGTCGGTGATTGCTGGAGCCCGCTGGACGTCGCGGAAGACCGGGACCAGCGGGCGCGGTCCCTGGCCCGGCTTGTCCCGGTTCGGGCGATCGCGGAACGGCTGACCGCCGCGTGGATCCATGGCCTCGCTCCCGAGCCGCAGCGTCACCAGTTCTGCGTGCCCATCACAGCTCGGGCCTATTTCCCGCCGTCACCGCGCTTCGGCGTGCGCGAGGTCGTCTGTGACCCAGAGCACATCGTCCGCCTCGGTGCCCGCCCCGTGAGCCGGGCCGGCGCCCGGGCGGGCGGTCTTCTCGTCACCCGGCCGCTGCGCACAGCACTCGACCTCGCGCGCTGGCCTCCCCCTGAGCTCCCTGCCCCGGCTCCGCTGATCGCGGCACTGCTCCGCCTGGCCGGCCACCCGGACACCTCGGCGGCAAGGCTCGCGTGTGCAGTCGACAGCCTGCCGTACACCCACAGGGCGCTCGTCCACCTCCAGGCCGCGGAAACAGCCATGGGGTGCGTGCCTGGCCCTGGGCTGCCGGGCCCTAGCCGTCGTTGACGCGGTAGACGTCGTAGACGGCGTCGATGCGACGCACGGCGTTGAGCACCCGGTCGAGGTGGGTCGTGTCGCCCATCTCGAAGACGAAACGACTGATCGCCAGCCGGTCGCTCGAGGTGTGCACCGTCGCAGAGAGGATGTTGACGTGGTGCTCTGAGAGCACCCTGGTCACATCCGACAGCAGCCCGGAGCGGTCGAGGGCCTCGATCTGGATCTGGACCAGGAACAGGCTCTTCGACGTCGGAGCCCAGTCGACCTCGATCATCCGCTCCGGTTCCTTGAGCAGCGACTGCACGTTGCGACAGGATGCCTGGTGCACGGACACTCCGGCGCCGCGCGTGATGAAACCGACGACCTTGTCGCCGGGAACCGGAGTACAGCAGCGGGCGAGCTTGACCAGGATGTCCGGGGCGCCGCGGACGAGGATCCCGGAGTCGCTGTTGCGCAGCGTCTGCGTGCGTCCGTTCGGTGCGAACGGCAGGTCGGTCGCATCGCTCTCCTCGACGCTCTGCAGGGTCGCGACGACCTTCTCCAGCACAGACTGCGTGCTGATGTGCCCCTCGCCGACGGCGGCGTACAGCGCGGAGACATCCTCGTACTTCATCACCGCCGCAACCTCGGCGAAGGAGTCCTGGTTCATCAGTTTCTGGAGGGGAAGGTTCTGCTTGCGCATCGCACGGGCGATCGCGTCCCTGCCCTGTTCGATGGCCTCGTCGCGACGTTCCTTGGTGAACCACTGCCGGATCTTGTTCCGTGCCCTCGGGCTCTTGACGAAGTTGAGCCAGTCCTTGCTCGGCCCGGAGTCCGGGTTCTTCGAGGTGAACACCTCGACGACGTCGCCCGTGACCAGCGGGCTCTCGAGCGGAACCAGTCGCCCGTTGACCTTCGCGCCCATGGTGCGGTGGCCGACCTCCGTGTGCACGGCGTAGGCGAAGTCGACAGGGGTCGCGCCCGTCGGCAGGCCGATCACCCGGCCCTTCGGAGTGAAAACGTAGACCTCCTTGGCGCCGATCTCGTAGCGCAGGGAGTCGAGGAACTCGCCGGGGTCCGCGGTCTCTGCCTGCCAGTCTGAGATGTGCGCGAGCCAGGCCATGTCCGTGTCGCTCTGCGGGCCGGGCCCGGAACTCTTTCCCGTGGTCTGTTCCTTGTACTTCCAGTGCGACGCGACGCCGAACTCGGCGCGCTGGTGCATCTCCTGGGTACGGATCTGGATCTCGACGGCGCGACCGCTCGGGCCGAGCACCGTCGTGTGCAGGGACTGGTAGAGGTTGAACTTGGGTGTCGCGATGTAGTCCTTGAACCGGCCGGGCAGCGGCGTCCAGCGGGCGTGGATCGCTCCGAGCACGGCGTAGCAGTCGCGCACCGAGTTCACGAGCACGCGGATGCCGACGAGGTCGTAGATCTCGTCGAACTCACGTCCCCGCACGACCATCTTCTGGTAGATGGAGTAGTACTGCTTGGGCCGACCGGCCACCTTACCGCGGATGCGTGCGGCCTTGAGGTCCTCGACGATCGCGTCGATGACGTGCTGCACGAATTCCTCGCGCTGTGGGGTGCGCTGCTTGACGAGGCTTTCGATCTCGGCGTAGAGCTTCGGGTACAGGACCGCGAAGGACAGGTCCTCGAGCTCCCACTTGATGGTCTGGATCCCGAGGCGGTGCGCGAGCGGCGCATAGATCTCGAGCGTCTCCGTCGCCTTGCGCACTGCGGACTCGGCGGGGACGAAGCCCCAGGTACGCGCATTGTGCAGGCGGTCGGCGAGCTTGATGATCAGCACCCGGATGTCCTTGGACATCGCGACGATCATCTTGCGCACGGTCTCTGCCTGGGTGCTGTCGCCGTACTTGACCTTGTCGAGCTTGGTCACTCCGTCGACGAGCATGGCGATCTCGTCGCCGAAGTCCGCGCGCAGCTGATCGAGGGTGTATTCGGTGTCCTCGACGGTGTCGTGCAGGAGGGCGGCTGCGACGGTCTTCGGCCCGATGCCGAGATCGGCGAGAATCTGGGCGACGGCCACCGGATGCGTGATGTACGGTTCGCCGCTGCGTCGCACCTGGCCCTCGTGGGCGTGTTCTGCGGCGGTGTACGCGCGTTCGATGATCGACAGGTCGACCTTCGGGTGGTGCATCCGCACAGTCCGGAGGAGGGTGTCCACGGCGCCGACGGGCTGGGCGCGGGAGAAGATCCTCGGCACGAGTCGCCGGAGGGAAGCGGCCGGCAGCGGCGCGTTCGGTGGCGGTGTCGTCGTTTCCGTCATCTCACACCTCGTTCGCGAGCGCCCGGCCAATCCCGGGCATCCAGCAATTATCGCGCCTTTTTCGACCGTTCCGTGCCGCACCCGGGTATTTCGCCGTGGGGCGGCACGGTTGACCGCATTTCGGCGGGGCTAGACGGTGACGCGGACGTCCGTCTTCGGCGCGGAGGACGCCTTGGCGCGGAGAGCAAGCGCCTTCTTGTCACGCTTGCGCACGGCGGGCTCCCTGGTGCGGAGCTGGGCGTACAGCGGCGAGGCGATGAAGATGGTCGAGTACGCGCCGGCCACGATACCGATCAGCAGGGCGAGCGAAATGTCGCGCAGGGTCCCGGCGCCGAGGACGAACGCCCCGATGAAGAGGATCGATCCGACCGGGAGGATCGCGACGACGGAGGTGTTGATGGAGCGCACCAGGGTCTGGTTCACCGCGAGGTTGACCGAATCGGCGAAGGTCCTGCGCGACTCCGGGCCGTCTTCGCGGGTGTTCTCGCGGATCTTGTCGAAGACCACGACGGTGTCGTAGAGGGAGTAGCCGAGAATCGTCAGGAACCCGATCACGGCGGCCGGTGTGATCTCGAACCCGGTGATGCCGTAGAACCCGGCGGTGATGATGAGGTCGTGCAGCAGCGCGACCATCGCGGCGAGCGACATCTTCCAGGTGCGGAAGTACAGGGCCATCCCGATCGCGGCGAGCACAAGGAAGATCCCGAGGCCCCTGAGGGCCTGGCCGGTGATGTCCGCGCCCCACGACGGGCCGATGAACGATGCGGTGACCTGCTCGGCGGGTACGCCATACGCGTCGGCGAGTGCTGTGCGCATCTGCCGGGTCGCGTCGCTCGACAGCTGGTCCGTCTGGATGCGGACGCCGGTGGTGCTGACGTTCGACACCTTCGGAACCGCGGACGGCTCGATGCTCGTCACGGCCTTGACGGCGAGGGACTGGTCCTGGTTCGCGACGTCGCTCACGACGAATTCGGAGCCGCCGGTGAATTCGATTCCGAAGACGAAACCGCCGCGAAGCTGGGGTACGACGAGGGCGATCAGGATCGCGATACCGGCGAGGGAATACCAGAGCTTACGACGCCCGATGATGTTGAAGGAGCGCTTGCCGGTGTGCAGGTCGTTGCCGAACTGGGAGAAGCTGGCCATTAGGAATCCTTCCCGTCGGTCGACCGATCCGTGGAGGATCCGACGAGTTCTGATGCCTTGCGCTCGGCGATGGTCTGCCGCTTGGCGGCCTCACGACTCGCGGAAGACAACTTGGCCGAAGCGACCTCGTCGGAGGGCCGGAACTTCGCCCTGCCTCGGTAGGTGGCCCCGAGAGCTCTCGGGTCCAGCCCGCTGAAGCGGTGGCCCTCGCTGAAGAATCTGGTCTGGGCGAGCAGCTGCAGCGTCGGGTGGGTGAAGAGCGCCACGACCGCGACGTCGACGATCGTCGTGAGGCCGAGCGTCAGGGCGAAGCCCTTGACGTTTCCGACGGCGACGATGAAGAGCACGCCCGCGGCGAGGAAGTTGACCGCGTCCGAGGCGAGGACCGTGCGGATGGCACGCTTCCAGCCCGCTTCCACTGCCGATTCCAGTCCGCGACCGTCGCGCAACTCGTCGCGCACTCGTTCGAAGTACACGATGAAGGAGTCCGCCGTGATTCCGATGGCGACGATCAACCCCGCCACGCCGGCGAGCGAGAGCCGGTAGCCCTCACGCCAGGACAGGATCGTGATCAGCAGGTAGGTGATGACGGCCGCCACGACGAGGGAGGCGACCGTGACGAAGCCGAGCAGCCGGTACTGCAGGAGCGAGTACAGCACGACCAGGATGAGTCCGATCAGCCCGGCGATGAGGCCGCTCACGAGCTGGGTCGAACCGAGGGTCGCGGAGATGGTGTCCTGGCTCTGCACGGTGAAGCTCAGGGGCAGGGCGCCGAATTTCAGCTGGTCCGCGAGCACCTTCGACGATGCCTGGTCGAAACTACCGCTGATCTGGGCATTGCCGTCCGTGATCACGGCGAGGGTGCGCGGTGCGGAGATAACCTTGCCGTCGAGCACGATTGCGAACTGGTTCTGCACGCCGGTGAGCCCGCTCAGCCGGGTGCTGACCGTTGCGAAGTCCTTGGTGCCCTGCTCGTCGAACTTGATGTTGACGACCCACTCGCCGGTGGTGGCACCGGACTGGGTCGTCTTCTGGCCGTTGGTGGCGTCGGAGACGTTCTCGCCGCTGACCTCCACCGGGCCGAGAATGTACTTGACGGAGCCGTCTGTCTCACAGGTCACGAGCGGCTGGTCGGCCGGTGCGACGTTGGAGGTGTCGATGGTCGAGCAATCGAAAGCGTCGTACTTCGCCTGGAGCGCCGGGGTGACCCAGCTGAGGTCGCTGCCGTTGGTGGGGACGGCCGTCGGCGTGCTCGACAGGCTCGGGTCGACCGTCGCCGCCGGGGTCGGCGTTGCGGTGCCGTCGGCGCCGACCGCGGCCGTCGAGGGCGCTGCGGCGACCAGGACGGGACGGAACTCGAGCTTCGCGGACGATTCGATCCGGTTGATGGTTGCGTCGTCGGGGATTCCCGGGATCGACACGACGATGTTCTGGCCGCTCGTGTTAATCTCCGCCTCGGACACACCGGAGGAGTCGATGCGCTGCCGGATGATCGACACCGCCTGGTTCAGCTGCTCCTGGGAGACGGACTGACCGGACTCGAGCTTCGGCGCGAGGATGATCTGCGTGCCACCCTCGAGGTCGAGAGCCAGCTTGGGCGTCCACGATCCTCCGGCGGTGAGGACACCGAAGAGGTTGACTGCGATCAGGCCGATGACGATCACCCCCAGCCACGTCAGGGAACGCCAGGCCTTCTTGGCCGGAGTCGACTTTGCCACCTTGGAACTCAGCTTTCTATACGCGTGCGGGCGCCACGAGGACGCGAGCCGGGCGAGGGTTGGTTACGCGTCGCCCTTGGTGGGGTCGCTCTTGGTCGAATCGGTTGCGGGCGCCTCGTCGGCGACACGCTCGCCGAACTCGGGTTCGCCCAGGACGATCGCGTCGTCTTCGTTGAGCCGGGCCGTACGGGAGTCATCCAGGGAGGACTCGAGTTCGGCGTCCGCTTCGTCGCCAGACTCGTCGGTGACGGCGGGCTCGACGACACGGGAGATCGCCTGGCGGTGCATCTGCACGACGGTGCCGGGAGCAATCTCGAGCTCGACCTTGTTTGCTTCCTCGTCGATCGACAGAATGGTTCCGTACATACCGAAGTTGGTCATGACGTTCGCGCCCGCGACCATCTGCGACTGCAGCGATGCCTGTTCCTTCTGGCGCTTGCGGCCGTTGCGGAACATAAAGAACACCAGCAGCGCCAATACGGCGAGCATCACGAGAGTCAACGGATCCATAGTGCAGCAAAGCCTTTCAGTTGCGGCGCGGTGGCCGAAGCGTGGTGTACATGCGGCTCGGAGCGAACCACATCGAATTATAGGTCATCAAGCGGAAGGGCGGGTTGGCGGCCGACGTCGTTCGGATCGGCGAGCCCGAAGTGCCGCCAGGCGGCCGCGGTGGCCAGGCGACCGCGCGGGGTGCGCGTGAGGAAGCCTATCCGTACCAGGAACGGCTCCACGACAGACTCGACGGTCTCGGATTCCTCACCCACCGAGACGGCGAGGGTGTTCAGTCCGACCGGCCCACCCCCAAAACGGGTCAGGATGATGTTCATGACCTCGCGGTCGAGCCGGTCGAGGCCGATCGGGTCGACGTCGTAGAGCTCGAGGGCCGCGTGGACGGCCGCGAGGTTCGCCGCACCGCCGTGGACGAGGGCATAGTCGCGCACCCTGCGCAAGAGCCGGTTCGCGATGCGGGGCGTTCCCCGGCAGCGGCCGGCGATCTCGGCGATGGCCTCCCTGTCGATGTCGAGGTCGAGCATGGTCGCCGCACGGGCCAGGACCTGTTCCAGCTCCTGGCTCGCATAGAACTCGAGGTGCGCCGTGAACCCGAAGCGGTCGCGGAGCGGGTTCGGGAGCATCCCGGACCGGGTCGTCGCGCCGACCAGGGTGAACGGCGCGAGGTCGAGCGGCACGGAGGTGGCGCCGGCGCCCTTGCCGACCATGATGTCGATCCGGAAGTCCTCCATGGCCAGGTAGAGCATTTCCTCAGCGGACCTCGCCATCCGGTGGATCTCGTCGATGAAGAGCACCTCGCCCGGCACGAGGGAGGACAGCACCGCAGCGAGGTCTCCGGCGTGCTGGATGGCGGGGCCGCTCGACATCCGCAACGGGCGGTTGCCCTCGTAGGCGATGATCATCGCGAGGGTGGTCTTGCCGAGGCCGGGAGGGCCGGCGAGCAGGATGTGGTCAGGCGTACGATTCTGCATCGTTGCTGCGGTGAGCATGAGCTGCAACTGGCCGCGCACCTTCTGCTGGCCGACGAATTCCCTGAGGCTGCGCGGCCGGAGCGCGCCCTCGAAGGCGAGCTCGGCCTCACCCTCGAGAAGCGGGCTCGTCAGTTCGACGCCGGGGTCAGGAGTGCCTGCGAACGGTTCTGCGCTCACTGTCGGTCCTCCGAAGCCTGGTGCGCCGGTCCGAGCCGGGCGAGCACGAGCCGCAGCAGGGCGGCGACACCGATCAGGTCGGGTTCTGCGGCCTCGGCCAGGGTCTCCCTCACGGCCTCCTCCGCGACCCGTTCGGACCAGCCGAGGCCGATCAGGGCGCCCTGGACGCTCGCGGCGGGGCTCGCCGCGGCGGGACGCTTCGTGCGGGGCGCGCCTTCGACGGCGGAGACGACGATCTTTCCTGCCAGCGACAGGATGATGAGCTTCGCGGTCTTCGGCCCGATGCCGCTGACCTTGCGGAACACGGCGTCGTCTTCACCGGCGACGGCCTGGGCCACCTGGTTCGGCGTGAGCACGCCGAGCACGCCGAGTGCGGACTTCGGGCCGACTCCCGTGACACCGACGAGGAGTTCGAAGACGGCGAGTTCGTCACCGGTCGCGAAGCCATAGAGGGTGAGCGAGTCCTCCCTCACCAGAAGGGTGGTCAACAGGCGCGCCTCGGTGCCGTGCCGGAGGCCGAGGGCGGTCGTGGGCGTCACCTGAACGGCGAGCCCGACTCCCCCGACCTCGAGCACCGCCGTCGAGCCGACGGCGGAGAGGACGAGTCCACGTACGGAAGAGATCATCGCTTAAGCCTACGGGGCACCACCGACGCCGCCGCGCCGCGCTCCGCGGCGCGCCACGCCGCCTGGGCAGGGGTGAGTGCGCCCCCGACCGCTCCGGCTGCCGTCGGCAGAGTCCCGCCTGACGCCCCGGTTCGCCAGGCGTGGCAGATGGCCAGTGCGAGCGCGTCCGCGGCGTCCGCAGGTTTCGGCACCTCGCTGAGGCCGAGGACCCGGGCGACCATGGCGCCGACCTGGGCCTTGTCCGCCGATCCGTAACCGGTGATCGCGGCCTTGACCTCGCTCGGTGTGTGCAGGGTGACGGTGAGGCCGCGCTGGGCGGCGAGCAGGAGTGCGACCCCGCTGATCTGGGCGGTGCCCATCACCGTCCGCACGTTGTGCTGGGCGAAGACGCGCTCGATGGCGACGAAGGCCGGCTTGTGCCGGTCCATCATCTCCTCGAGTCCACGGCTCAACAGCAACAGGCGTTGTTCGAGCGGGAGGTCGGGTGAACTGCGCAGGACCGTGACGTCGACGAGTGTCGCCGTGCGGTTCGGCGCGACGTCCACGACCCCGACGCCGCAACGGGTGAGCCCGGGATCGATTCCGAGCACCCGCACGGCCACTGTCGACTACTCGTTCTCGGCTTCGAGCTCCGCGGAGACTGCGGCGGACACGGCATAGTTGCTGTAGATGTTCTGCACGTCGTCGAGTTCCTCGAGGGCGTCGATGAGCTTGAACACCTTGCGGGCGGTTTCAGCGTCGACGTCGATCGTGAGCTGAGGGACGAAGGCGATGTCGGCCGAGTTGTAGTCGATTCCGGCGGCCTGCAGTGCCGTACGGGTTGCCACGAGGTCCTGGACCTCGCTGAAGACCTCGAAGGTCTCCCCCTCGTCGACGACTTCTTCGGCACCCGCGTCGAGGACCGCTCCGAGAACGTCGTCTTCGGTCACGCCGTTCGCCTTGGAGACGACGACGATGCCCTTGCGATGGAAGTTGTATGCGACACTGCCCGGGTCGGCCATGTTGCCGCCGTTGCGGCTGACCGTCGTGCGGACTTCTGCCGCCGCGCGGTTCTTGTTGTCGGTGAGGCACTCGATCATGATGGCGACGCCGTTGGCGGCGTAGCCCTCGTACATGATCGTGGTGTAGTCGACGACGACGCCGGCGAGGCCGGCTCCGCGCTTGACCGCACGATCGATGTTCTCGTTGGGGACCGAAGTCTTCTTGGCCTTCTGGATCGCATCGACGAGAGTCGGGTTACCCGACAGGTCGGCGCCGCCCATCCGGGCGGCGACCTCGATGTTCTTGATCAGCTTGGCGAAGGCCTTGGCCCTCCGTGAGTCGGTGACCGCCTTCTGGTGCTTGGTAGTCGCCCACTTGGAATGTCCGGACATGAATCTCCCGTTGTCGTGCTTGGCTGTCTGATTGTGGTGCCGGCCGTCTGCCGCCAGTGGCAGAAAAGCGAATTCGTCGCACCAATGCGCTGTTGGCCAGTCTAACCCGAGGTGCCCGATCCGCCCCGCCGGAGCCGTCCGGCAGGCGCGGCGGACGCCCCTGACGAAGCCGGAGGATCAGAGCGTGATGATCTTCTGCAGGGTGTTCAGGTTGCGGGTCGTCGTCGTAGCGCGGTATTTCACCTTGGCGCTCTTCTTGCTGAAGGCGCTCTTGATTCCGACGGCACGCCGGACCTCCCAGTAGAGGACGCCGTGGCCGAGTTCGATCCGCTCGTCCGCCTGGTCGAGTTCCCTGGAATGGCCGGCGAGCTCCGCGAGGTGAGAGGGGTCCGAGCCGAACATGACATAGGCGTGCCAGCCCTCCCGCTCCGGGAACGGGTATGACCGCACCTCGCGGGCGAGTTCTGCCTCGTCGATCAGCACGATCCAGGCCTCGTAATCGAAGCGCTCCGACAACGCAGCCTCGATCCGGCTCTTGATCGCGTCCGGCGAAGCCTCGGCCGCCTCGTCGACGGTGAAGACGACGTTGCCGCTCGCGACCACCGTCTTGACGTCCGAGTAGCCGAGGCCCTCGAAGGTGGCCACGAGATCATTCATGGCCACGGTTATGCCGTTGACATTGATTCCCCTGAGCAGGGCTACGTATCTCATCATCGTTGACTCATGCCAGAACCCTAGTCCCGCAGCCGGCAGGCGGGAAACCCGGCCGGTTCAGCCGAGGAAGCGGGCGGCCGAGACCGTGCCGAGGAAATACTCGTGGAACCGGTGCTCCCCCGTGATCTCCGGGTGGAATGAGGTGCCGAGGAGGCGCCCCTGCTCGACCGCGACGCACCGGCCGTCGGCGAGCCTGGCCAGCGCCGTCGCCCGCGGGCCGACCGTGTCGACGACCGGCGCGCGGATGAACACGGCGTGCACCGGCGCCTCGCCGAGCACCGGGACGTCGAGGTCGGTCTCGAAGGACTGCGTCTGCGAGCCGAAGGCATTGCGTCGGACGCTGATATCGAGGCCGCCGATGCTCTCCTGGCCGCGGATGCCGTCGACGACGGTGTCCGCGAGCATGATCAGTCCCGCGCACGTGCCGTAGACCGGAAGGCCGGCCCTGACGGCCGCGCGCAAGGGATCTGCGAGGCCGAAGGCCCGGGCGAGCTTGTCCATCACACTGGATTCGCCGCCCGGAATCACGAGCCCGTCGACGCGGGCGAGTTCTTCCGGGCGGCGCACCAGGACGACATCCGCTCCGAGGGTGCGCAGTACCTGCGCATGCTCGCGAAAGTCGCCCTGGAGGGCGAGTACTCCAACGGTCACCTGTGCGAGCTACCAGCCGCGCTCGGAGAGGCGGTGCGGTGCCGGGAGGTCGGAGACGTTGATGCCGACCATGGCCTCGCCGAGGCCGCGCGAGACGGATGCGATGACGCTGGGGTCGTCGTAGAACGTGACGGCCTTGACGATCGCGTTCGCGCGGGCCTGCGGGTTGCCCGACTTGAAGATGCCGGAGCCGACGAAGACGCCGTCGGCACCGAGCTGCATCATCAGGGCGGCATCGGCCGGGGTGGCCACGCCACCGGCGACGAACAGGACAACGGGGAGCTTGCCGGTCGCGGCGATCTCCACGACGAGCTCGTACGGGGCCTGCAGGTCCTTGGCCGCGACGTAGAGCTCGTCCTTGCTGAGCGAGGACAGGCGGGTGATCTCACCCTTGATCGTGCGGATGTGCTTCATGGCTTCTGAGACGTCGCCGGTGCCGGCCTCGCCCTTCGACCGGATCATCGCAGCACCCTCGTTGATGCGACGGAGCGCCTCACCGAGGTTGGTAGCGCCGCACACGAACGGCACGTCGAACTTCCACTTGTCGATGTGGTTCACGTAGTCGGCGGGGCTGAGAACTTCGGACTCGTCGATGTAGTCGACGCCGAGGGCCTGCAGCACCTGCGCCTCGACGAAGTGACCGATGCGGGCCTTCGCCATCACGGGGATGGAGACCTCGGCGATGATGCTGTCGATCAGGTCAGGGTCGCTCATCCGCGCGACGCCGCCCTGGGAGCGGATGTCCGCGGGAACGCGCTCGAGCGCCATGACGGCGACGGCTCCGGCATCTTCGGCAATGCGGGCCTGCGCTGCAGTGACGACGTCCATGATGACGCCGCCCTTCATCATGTCGGCGAGTCCGCGCTTGACGCGGCTCGATCCAAACTGCTCGATGGATGTGGTTTCAGTCATAACGTGAATTCTATTCCTTGCGAGTTGGTGAAATACCGCAGCGGAGGGCTGCGCGGACTGGGAGTATGGCGCTAGTTTTTGTCGTGTGGCCAGCCATCCGCGACCATCCGGCGTACGTCGCCGAGCAGCTGCGGGATGGCCTTGGTCCTTGCGATGATCGGGAAGAAGTTCGAGTCTGTCGCCCAGCGGGGCACGATGTGCTGATGCAGGTGTTCAGCGATGCCGGCACCGGCGACCCGGCCCTGGTTCATTCCGATGTTGAAGCCGTCGCAGTTGGAGGTCTCCGCGAGAACCCTCATCGCCACCTGGGTCAGGCTACCGATCTCGGCGACCTCCTCTGGCGTCGCTTCGTCATAGGTCGCAATGTGTCGGTACGGGCAGACGAGCAGGTGGCCGCTGTTATAGGGGAACAGGTTGAGCAGCACGTACGCGTGGACGCCGCGGGCGACGATGAGCGCCTTTTCGTCGCTCATCGCCGGGGCGAGGCAGAACGGGCAGGCATCGGCGTGCGGCTGGGTGCCGTCCTGGATGTAGACCATCCGGTGCGGTGTCCACAGCCGCTGGAAGGCATCCGGCACGGCGGCGAAGTCCCCGGACGATTCGATCGTCTCGTCTCCGGCGTCCATCTCAGACCTGGGCCTTCGTCGCGATCGCGTCGACGATACGGGCGATCGCGTCTGCGACGGGGATGCCGTTCTCCTGGGTGCCGTCGCGGAAGCGGAAGCTCACCGATCCGGCAGCCCGGTCGTCCTCGCCGGCGATCAACTGGAACGGCACCTTCGCCTTGGTGTGGGTGCGGATCTTCTTCGGCATCCGGTCACTCGAGGTGTCGAGCTCGGCGCGCACTCCGAGTGTCTTCAGCTGGCGGATGATGTCGCCGAGGTACTCCTCATAGGCCTCGGCGACGGGGATGCCGACGACCTGCACCGGGGACAGCCAGACCGGGAAGGCTCCGGCATAGTGCTCGAGCAGGATCGCGAAGAAGCGTTCGATGGAGCCGAGCAGGGCACGGTGGATCATCACGGGCTGCTGGCGGGTTCCGTCGGAGGCCGTGTATTCCAGGTCGAAGAGTTCCGGCTGGTTGAAGTCGAGCTGGACCGTGGAGAGCTGCCAGGTCCTGCCGATCGCGTCCCTCGCCTGCACCGAGATCTTCGGTCCGTAGAACGCCGCTCCGCCCGGGTCGCTGACGAGTTCGAGCCCTGATTCGACGGCGACCTGCCGGAGGGTCTCTGTCGCCTCGTCCCACTGCTCGTCGGTGCCGACGAACTTCACCGGGTCCTTGGTGGAGAGTTCGAGGTAGAAGTCGGTGAGCCCGTAGCCGCGCAGCGTCTCGAAGACGAACTCGAGCTGGCTGGCGACCTCCGTCTTCACCTGGCTCGCTGTGACGTAGATGTGGGCGTCGTCCTGGGTGAGCCCGCGCACCCGGGTGAGGCCGGACAGCGTTCCGCTCTTCTCGTAACGGTAGACCGTGCCGAATTCGGCCAGGCGCAGCGGCAGTTCCCGGTAGCTGCGGCCCCTGGCCTTGAAGATCAGGTTGTGCATGGGGCAGTTCATCGGCTTGAGGTAGTAGTCCTGACCCTGCCGGGTGATGTTCCCCTCAGCGTCGACCTCTTCGTCGAGGTGCATCGGGGGGAACATGCCGTCCTTGTACCACTGCAGGTGCCCACTGGTCTCGAAGAGGTGCGCCTTGGTGATGTGCGGCGTGTTGACGAGGTCGTAGCCGTTCGCGAGCAGCTGCTCGCGCATGTAGTTCTCGATCTCCGCACGGATGATCCCACCCTTGGGGTGGAACACCGCGAGTCCGGAGCCGATTTCCTCCGGGAACGAGAACAGGTCGAGTTCCTGGCCGAGCTTGCGGTGGTCGCGTTTGGCGGCCTCCTCCTGACGGGCCTGGAAGGCCCGCAGCTCGTCCTTGGTCGGCCAGGCGGTCCCGTAGATGCGCTGCAGCTGAGGGTTCTTCTCCGAACCACGCCAGTAGGCGGCGGCAAGCCGGGTCAGCGAGTAGCCGTTGCCGATCATGCGGGTGTTGGGCAGGTGCGGGCCGCGGCAGAGGTCTTTCCAGACCGTCTCGCCCGACTTCGGGTCGACATTGTCATAGATCGTGAGCTCGGCCCCGCCGACCTCGACGGATTCGTTGTCCGCGGTTGCCGCGACCGCGCCGCCCTTGAGTCCGATGAGTTCGAGCTTGTACGGTTCTGCGGCGAATTCGGCCCTGGCGTCGTCGTCGGTCACGACGCGTCGGACGAAACGCTGGCCCTGGCGGATGATGCGGTCCATCGCCTTCTCGAGGGCCTTGATGTCCTCTGGAGTGAAGGGCACTTCGACGTCGAAGTCGTAATAGAAGCCGTCCGTCACGGGCGGCCCGATCCCGAGGCGCGCCGCCGGGTTGACGTTCTGCACGGCCTGGGCGAGTACGTGCGCCGCCGAGTGCCGAAGGATGTTGAGGCCGTCCGGGGACGAGATCGTCACGGGTTCCACGACGTCCGTCGGAGTCAGCGTCGCGGCGAGATCCTTGAGTTCACCGTTGACGCGCATGGCGACAACGGACCGGTCGGTGAAAAGCGCAAAGCCGTCAGCCACGTGTGGTACTCCTCAGTATTGTGCGAACCCCTCCAACTTTAGCGGCGCGGTCGCGACCGGGTTTCCCCGTGCAGGCTCCTGAGGATGCCCGGCTCAGGCCACGAGGACGGTGTCGCCCACGCGGGGCGGCACGGGTGCACCCTGAGGCAGCCGGCGGAA
Source organism: Cryobacterium sp. 10I5 (assembly GCF_035019865.1). NCBI lineage: Bacteria > Bacillati > Actinomycetota > Actinomycetes > Micrococcales > Microbacteriaceae > Cryobacterium > Cryobacterium sp. 10I5. The sequence goes on along the minus strand of NZ_JASJVI010000009.1, from coordinate 57,942 downwards.
GAGATGCGCGATCACAGCCGGTGAGCAGGCGATCACCTTGACGAGGCCGGGCCGGTCGGGAGCCAGGGGCGGGTCGGCCGCGAGAGTGACGGCGAGCAGTCCGGCTCCGTCGTCGAGGAGCGAGGCGAGTCCGGCCGCGATCCTCGGGCTGACGTGACCGACCGGGCGTCCGGTGGCCGCGTGCACGGCGATCGTACGCGGGCCGGGACGGCCCGCCTGCTCGCGGACGAGGCCGACGACTGCTCCCGGTTGGAGGAGGCCCTCCCGGGCGACGATCGTGCGCGGGTCGACATTACGCAACCAGAAGCTCCAGATGCCGAGTCCGCGCAGGTGACGGTTACCGAGAGCGACGACCCGGCCTGTGCTCGGCTCCGTCAGCCACAATGCCCCGGCATCGGCGGAGAGGTACAGGGTCGGCAGTCCCCCGGCATCCGCGACGAGCAAGCGGTCCCAGTCCTGCGGTGGCAGGTACCGGCTTGCGGGTACGCCGCGGCGGGGCGCGGCCTGGGCGCGCGGAAGCTCCGCGATGTCCGGGGTGACGGCAGCCGGGAAATCCGTCGCCCGTCTGAGCGGCCGGATCCCGGGCGACAGCGTGTGCGAACTCATGGCGAACCTCCCCTTCGAGAGTGCTGCACCCGGCGCCCGACCGGTATCCCCCGTCCGGTGGACGCTTGAACCCGGTGCCTGCTTAAACGAAAAAACCCCCGGCCGGAGCCGGGGGTTTATCTGTGGGCGATACTGGGATCGAACCAGTGACCTCTTCCGTGTCAGGGAAGCGCGCTACCGCTGCGCCAATCGCCCAAATCTAGTGCTTCAAGAACTTCGTTCTCCAAGACTGGAGGTGGATACGGGATTCGAACCCGTGTATACGGCTTTGCAGGCCGCTGCCTCGCCTCTCGGCCAATCCACCGTATTCGGGTTCATACCAAAGAGAATCGGCCTTTCGGCCGATTCAATTCGAGCGGATGACGAGATTCGAACTCGCGACCCTCACCTTGGCAAGGTGATGCGCTACCACTGCGCCACATCCGCAACTGCGCGCATTTCTGCGTGCTTTGAAGACTGTACCGGTAGTTTTCCGGATATACAAACCGAGCGGAACTTGCGCGTGGGATGGCGCGTCGGTGCGCGACAGGGGCCGGGTCTGGGCTAGTATCGAGAGTCGCGGTCGAACATCATTCGCTCGCCGCGGGCGATTGGCGCAGTTGGTAGCGCGCTTCCTTCACACGGAAGAGGTCATCGGTTCGAGTCCGGTATCGCCCACACAACAGCACGACAAAACCCCGCCGGAGCGGGGTTTTTTTGTACCCTCGCACTGGGGGGTCCAATCCCGCCAACCTGAGTGCGTCCTGTGCCAAGCTCTTGTTCAAGCCAAAGGACCATCCCATTGGATCCCCGGCCCAGCGAACCCTCCTTCGTCTTCATCACGAAAGAGCGCTGCACTCCCGTCCTGTTCCGTGACGTGAACCGGGTCCCATCGTTCGATTCCCGGGACTCGTGAACGCAGCACGAAGCCAGCTGCGTTCGATCTGCCGTAGCAGCGCCGCGGCAGCCCGCTGCGCGTCCGGCGTCGACCGTTCCAGACACCAGCACGTACTCCCCCCAGCAAAGTAGTTCGTCAGCCAGAAAGGCTCCTCACATGACTTCCGTCGCAACCACAACGGCCACCCCCGGCAAGATCCTCGGCATCGTCGGGTTCATCCTCGCCTTCATCCCCTACCTCCAGCTTCCCGGCCTCATCGTGAGCATTATCGGCTTCAACCAGGCCAAGAAGGCCGACGCGCCCAGGGGCCTCGCCAAGGCCGGCATCATCCTGAGCGCTGTCTTCCTCGTGCTCTTCGTGGTCATCCTTGTCGTCATCTTCTCGGTGGCGGCCGCCAACCCGACGCCCAGCGCCTAGGCACACGGCTCAACGCGTCCCGCTCCCCCTCAGGCCCCGGCCTCCAGGGGGAGCGGGACGTTTTCCATGTCCGGCGCCCGGGCCCCCGACGAGCGTCAGAAATCCTCCTTGCACTCTGAGCGTCCGCTGTGCAATGCTCAACCCAAGCCAGACAAGAACTACAGTTCCCGACGGCTGACCCAGCGAACCCTCCGGTGCATGAGTGCGCCAGAGCGCATTTTCTTGTCCAGCATCGACCTCTCGGCTCAGCGCGCACGACGCCTCCTGCTGCCGCTCGTTCTTCTGCTGCCGCACGTCACCCGAGCAGTGTTCAGCCGGATCGGCACCCGACCGCCGTCCGGTTCCATCAGCCGCCGGGATCTCCTCGTACCCATATGCCGCGCACCCGTCCGGGTTCCGGCGTCCTCAGAAAGGCCGTCCCATGACGACTCCCGTAGCTTCCGCAGTCAACCCAGGCAAGACCCTCGGAATTGTCGGTCTCGTGCTCTCCCTCATCTCGCTGCAGCCGTTCGGGCTCATCGTCAGCATCGTCGGACTCGTCAAATCCAAGAAGTCCGGGCTCGGCAACGGCTTCGCCCTGGCCGGAATCATCATCAGTGTCGTCGGCATCATCGTCGTCGGCATCGTGATCGCCGTCGCGGTCAGCGCGGGCGTCAACCTCGCGGCATTCTGCACCGAGCACGGCGCCGGCGTCTTCGACAACAACGGCGTCACCGTGACCTGCGGGGCGTAACACCGCCGGCAAGGCCCCGTCCCCCGAGCTCCTGCCGCGGGACGGGGCCTTTTTCCGGTCGGTGCACCGACGCATTCAGCGCACCTCCGTGAGCGTCGCGCCGATCAGGACGAGCGTGTTCGCGGCCGCGAGGAAGATGTTGAGATGGTCTCCTGGACCTTCTGGGACAGGAGATATCCCATCAGCTTGTCGGCGTTGTCCTTGTGCGGTGCTCCCGCCGCGAGACCCATCACGTACGGAACGGCGACCGTGGCCCTGGTGCCGACTGAGGCGGTCGGAGAGAAGATCTCGTAGGCGGACTTGTCGGCGCTGATCGACTGCAGGGCCATCTGCACATCACTGTTCGCCACGCTCAGTTCCCCCTTGGACACCTTCGGACCGAGCTTCCCGGTCGACGCGCTCGGTCCGACATCGTTCGCCTGCAGTGCCGTGAAGTAGTCCAGGGCACCCTGCTTGCCCAGCAGGTGCTCGAGGAGCACGAACAGTGCAGTGCCGTCACCGGCCTGGCCCGGCGTGGAGTACTGGATCTTGCCGGCATACTCGGCAGCCAGCAGGTCGGTCCAGGAATCGGGGCGGCCATGGAGAGGACCGGAGTCCTCGACGTGCGCCGCGTGCTCGCCGCAGGAGTCACGGTGGTCGACGTGGAGGCCGCCGTCAACTCCGGCGCCATCGCCGTCGGTGTGCTGACGGGCCAACTGGAGCGTGAGGGGTTCCTCGGGCACACCCACGACGACATTCTCGAGAGCGTTGTGGAGACCCTGGGGCTCGCAGAAACCCCGCCTGCCTGATCGGCGTGACCCGGCGTGCGGCCGGGACGGGTCGCGTTCTGGTGAGTGGCTAGTCTGGAACGATGGATTTCCTGCTCGTTCTGTGGGCCCGCCTGACCGAACGCCAGGACCCGCTGCCCCTGCCGATTGCGTGGCTGACGATCGCGGCCGCCGCGGCGATCGTCCTCGTCCCCGTGCTCTGGCATCCGTCCCGGAATGTCGTCACGATCGCGCACGAGGGCGGCCACGCTCTCGTCGCAACGCTCGGTGGCCGGCAGCTCGGCGGCATCCGCCTGCACTCCGACACCTCTGGCCTGACGGTCAGTCGCGGCAAACCGCGCGGCATCGGAATGGTCCTGACCCTCCTGGCCGGATACACGGCGCCGGCCGTACTCGGCCTCTGCGCCGCCTGGCTGCTGAGTCTCGGCTATTCCGCCGGGCTGCTCTGGCTGTTGCTCGCCGCACTCGCCCTTCTCCTTGTCCAGGTGCGGAACTGGTTCGGCCTGTGGTCAGTGCTCCTGACATCCGCTGTGATCTTCGTGATCACCTGGTACGGCTCTGCCCTCGTGCAGAGCGTCTTCGCCCTGCTCGTCACTGCTTTCCTCCTGCTCGGGGCCGTTCGCACGGTACTCGAGCTCCAGCAAAGCCGGGCCCGCCGCGCCGGCGCCGCTTCCGACGCCGACCAGCTCGCCCGACTCACCCACGTTCCCGGCCTGCTCTGGGTCGGTGTGTTCCTTGTCGTCACGGTCGGGTGCGCCGTCGTTGCGTTCGGGCTGCTCGGCCTGGCCGGCTGATCCTCCGCGACAGGCCGGTCGGTGGCGGCTCGTCGCCCCTGCCGCCACGCGAGCGGGGGCGCGCGGACGCGGCCGTCACGCCCCGGTGCCGAACCTCGTGGTGACTCCCGGTGAGAAGAGAACCGAATCCGGCGCGCGATCGGCGAGTCCGGGAAATCCACCCGCTTCGAGAAGCGTGTCGTCGAGACGAACGAGTTCGGCATCGAACAGGTCCCACGGCTCATGGTGGTTGCGGAGGTAGACGGTGCGTCCCCTGACCCTGGTGAAGAGCGCCCACCGCGCGGTGAGGAAATCGGCCAGTGGGTCGTCGAGCACCCGTCGGTCGACCGGGCGCACCACGATCTCAGAGCGCGCAGCCCGGTTGACATGGCGAACGGATGAGTAGCGGTACTCCCCCGCCGCGACGGTGAGGCGGGTCCTGGACCAGATGTACGGGAGGGCGAACAGGCCCCTGGCGACGAGCACGGCCGCGAGCCGCGACGCCTCGAGGGACACGAAGACCACACCGCGTCTGCCGAGCGCATCGACGGCGTACAGCCGCACGTTGACTTCGACGAAGTCTCCGAAATAGGGAATGGGCGGACTGCCCAGCACGGTGGCGCGGTCGAGGACGAACGGGATCAGCCCGACCCAGCTGCTCCCCTCGTATTCGTCGGGGACGAGTCCGGCAGGCAGGAGCGGCGCCACGACGGCCGCGTCCACGCGCCAGTGCAGGAAACACAATCCAGACCAGCGCTGGCTCGCCACCGAACGGCCGGTCAGCGCCGGCGCCACGCCTGAGATCGGGTCGAGCCGGGCATCCGTCATCGTTCGATTTCCTTCTCGGTGCTGGACTCGGTCATCAACGCCAGCCGTAACGCCCGCGGAGTGCGGATGCGATGCGTGCGTAACGCGCCGAATCGACCAGCGCGGCTTCCCGGCGCATGCCACTCGGTTGGACGGCGAAGATCCTGTCGATGTTGACCCAGCTTGATCGACCGGTCCTGTCCCAGTCGCCGACGCCGAGAGCGACGTAGTCGGGGTGACCTGTGCGGTCCTTGCTGGTCAGCTGGACGGCGAGGACTGCGCCCGCGCCGAGTGCGGCGACGACGACGACCGGGCGGTCCTTGCCTCGCCCGTCACGTTCCTCGAAAGGCACCCAGGTCCAGACGATTTCCCCGGGGTCCGGGCTGGCGTTTCGCGTCGGCCGGTAGTCGAGGCGCACATCCCGCAGGTTCCTCGGATCGACTTCGACGGTAGCCGAACGGCCGCTGCGGCCGGGGCTGGGTGTGGTCGACCGGTCAGGGGGCCGGCGTGCGGGCGCGAAGAGGCTGCGCAGGGCGTTGAAGAAACGACGGAAGCCGGACACAGGCACACTGTATCCCACCGAGATGCGCGGCCAGAGGACACGAGGACGCGTGCACAGGACTGGGCCGACACTACTCGGCAGACACGAAAGATGGGCGCATCCGCGGGAAGCGGATACGCCCATCATCACGCGACGCTGGGCCGCAGGGTAGAACGGGAATCGGGTGAAGCGTGTGCGACGTGCGTGTGCGACTTCTTAGACGGCGTCGAGCGCGTAGCCCTCTTCGCCGTGCACGATGGTGTCGACGCCGGCTACTTCGTCTTCGTTCGTGATGCGGAAGCCGATCGTCTTCTGGATGATCCAGCCGATGGCGTATGCCATCACGAAGGAGTAGATGCCGATGCCGAAGGCCGCGAGGGCCTGCACGCCGAGCTGGTTGAAGCTGCCCGTCTGGAGGAGGCCGATGTTGTTGCCGACGAGGCCGACGTAGAGCGTTCCGATGATGCCGCCGACGAGGTGGATGCCCACGACGTCGAGGGAGTCGTCGAAGCCGAGCTTGAACTTCAGGTCGATCGCGACGGCACAGACGGCGCCGACGATGAGCCCGAGGAGCATGCCCCACATCGGGGTGAGGATGTTACATGCGGGAGTGATCGCGACGAGGCCGGCGACGGCGCCCGATGCTGCACCGATCATGGTCGGCTTGCCGTCCTTGATCTTCTCGACGATCAGCCAGCCGAGGATACCGGCGGCAGGTGCGGCGAGGGTGTTGATCCAGGCGATGGCGGCGATACCGTCAACGGCGGCTTCGGAGCCGGCGTTGAAGCCGAACCAGCCGAACCACAGCAGTGCGGCGCCGAGGAGGGTCAGCGGCACGTTGTGCGGCTTGGAGATGCCCTTCTTGAAGCCGACGCGCTTGCCGAGGACGAGGGCGAGGGCGAGGCCCGCCGCACCGGCGTTGATGTGCACCGCGGTGCCGCCGGCGAAGTCGTTGACCTTGAGGAGGAAGGGAGCCCAGCCGTCGGTGAGGTTGAACACCCAGTACGCGACCGGGAAGTAGACCAGGGTGGCCCAGACGCCGGCGAAGATCATCCACGCGCCGAACTTGGCGCGGTCGGCGATCGCGCCGGAGATGAGGGCGACGGTGATGATCGCGAAGGTGGCCTGGAAGCCGGCGAACGCGAGGGCGTTCAGGTTTGGTCCGCCGTCGGCGCCGCTCGTGAGCAGCCCGTTCAGGCCGATCAGCTCGGACGGGTTTCCGAGCCAGCCGCCGATGAGGGGCGGGCCGAAGGACAGTCCGTAACCATAGAGGACCCACAGCACACCGATCAGGCCCATGGCGCCGAAGCTCATCATCATCATGGAGATGACGCTCTTCGCCTTGACCATGCCGCCGTAGAAGAAGGCCACGCCCGGAGTCATCAGGAGGACGAGGGCTGCCGCGACGAGGAGCCACAGGGAATTGATGTTTGTGGTAAGTGCATCAGTCGTATCGTCCAGCAGGACCGACAGTTCAACCATGGATATGGTTACCTCTCTCTAACTAACAGGGATGACCGCCGACGTGCACAGGGTGAGCGTGAAGCGTGTATCGGCAGGTACAGACACAGTGTGGAGTGCACACGTTTCCGCACACGCTCAGGGATGTTTCGACTGGGTTACGCGATTGTTGGAGGTGTTAACATCGTGTTTCCTAACGCCCGGTATCCCCCGACCGCGCGTTTCGGGGCTTGACCCTGACGCCGATTCACCCGGTCCGCGCCCGCGAACAGGCCCGTCAGAGGGGTATTCGGCCGCGAAAGATCCCGGATTCAGTCGTGCGGGGGGAGCTCACCCGTCGTCAGTGCGACCAACCGCGACTGGGAGCGCTGGTACTTCTTCCGGTAGCCGCCCGCGAGCATCTCCTCGTCGAAGACCTCGGCGAGGGGCAGCCCGCTCGCGACGATCGGGATTTCTGCGTCGTAGACGCGATCGATGAAGGCAACCAGGCGCAGGGCATCCGTCTGATCGGTCAGCAGGTAGCTGTCGGTCAGGGCGATGACCTCGATGCCGGCGATCAGCTTGATGTACTTCGACGGATGCACCGTGCTGAGGTGACGGATCAGGGAACCGAAGTCGTCTTCCGTCACGTTCGCTCCTCTCGCGACGAGGGCCGCGACGAGGCGGTCGAGTTCCGGCCCATCGACGGCGACGGAGTGGCCCTCGATGTCGCGCCGACGATAGTCGAGCCCGTCGATGCGGAGGATGTCGAAGTTCGCGGACATGGCGCGGATCTCACGGAGGAAATCGATGGCCGCGAACCGGCCCTCGCCGAGCGAATTCGGTGGCGTGTTGGAGGTCGCGGCGACGCGGGTGCCCGAGGCGACGAGTTCGCCGAGCAGACGGGTCATCAGCATGGTGTCGCCCGGGTCGTCGAGTTCGAACTCGTCGATGCAGATGAGCTTCGCCCCGGAGAGCTGCCTGACCGCAGCAGCATAGCCGAGCGCCCCGACGAGTGCGGTGTATTCGATGAAGGTACCGAAGTACTTGGGCCCTGGCGCGGAGTGCCACAGTGCGGCCAGGAGGTGGGTCTTCCCGACGCCGAACCCGCCGTCGAGGTAGATCCCCGGGAGTTGCGCAGGAGCCTTACGGGTACGCGAGAAGAATCCGCCTGGCCGCTGCGGCCGCCAGGCCTCGGCGAAGGCCGTGAGCCGGTCGACGGCCTCGAGCTGGGAGGGGAAGTTCACATCGGGCCGGTACGACTCGAATGAGGCGTGCTCGAACTGGGGAGGCGGCACGAGCTCGGCGACGATTTCGGCCCCCGTAATCTCGGGAGAACGTTCCGCCAGTCGGTGCAGCCGACTGGGAGCCCGGGGCGCCTCTGGAACCATCGTGGAATACCCGTGTTTCTGTCTCGGTTGGCCATGGGGACTGCTTTTCGGACATTCGTGTTGAAGTATTTCACCACGAATGCGCGACCCGGCCGGACCGCGTACATTCGAAGCGCGGGCCGGAAGACCAGCCTAAACCGCGCTCAAATGATCCCGGGGCACAGCCCGGCCCCACTGGAGGTTCCCATGCCCGTCGATCTCGATCCGGACGCCAAGTTCGCCGCATACGCCCATCCCGAACGGCTCGTCAGCACGGCCTGGCTGCACGAACACCAGCACGATGCCGGGCTCATTGTCCTCGAGTCCGACGAGGACGTGCTTCTCTACGAGAGCGGCCACATCCCCGGCGCCGTCAAGATCGACTGGCACACAGAACTCAACGACCAGGTGCAGCGCGACTTCGTCGACAGCGCGGCCTTCGCGGCCGTCCTGGGTTCGAAGGGCATCACGCGCGATTCCACCGTCGTGATCTATGGCGACAAGAACAACTGGTGGGCCGCGTACGCGCTCTGGGTGTTCAGCCTCTACGGGCACCCCGACGTGCGCCTGCTCGACGGCGGCAGGGACAAGTGGATCGCGGAGGGCGGAGCCCTCACCCGCGAGGCCACGGACGTCGCTGCCGCGGAGTACCCCATCGTCCCCCGCAACGACGCGCCGATCCGCGCCTTCAAGGAGGATGTGCTCGCACACTTCGGCCGCCCGCTCATCGACGTACGCTCCCCGGAGGAGTACACCGGGGAACGGACCACGATGCCCGCATACCCCGAGGAGGGCGCCCTGCGCGGCGGGCACATCCCCTCGGCGGCGTCCGTGCCCTGGGCACGCGCCGCGGCGGCGGATGCGACGTTCAAGACCCGTGAGGAGCTCGAGGCGATCTACCGGGGCGAGGCCGGACTTCGCGAGAACGACGCCGTGATCGCATACTGCCGGATCGGAGAGCGCTCGAGCCACACCTGGTTCGTGCTCACGCACCTGCTGGGCTTCGAGGATGTGCGCAACTACGACGGCTCGTGGACGGAATGGGGCAACGCCGTGCGGGTCCCGATCGTCACGGGCCCCGCTGCCGGCGAGGCCCCCGAACCGCGCTGAACCAGGACAGGAACCTGTTGATGACTACCACCGCACTGCCCGCGAAACTGGCCGAGATCCAGGAAGACTTCCTCGAACTCGAGCAGAAGGACCGTTTGCTCCTGCTGCTCGAGTTCGCCGATGAGCTCCCAGAGCTTCCGAGCCGGTACCGTGACCACCCTGACCTGCTCGAACGCGTCGTCGAGTGCCAGTCCCCCGTTTTCATCTTCGTCGACGTCGACGACCAGGACGCCGTGCACCTGCACGCGACGGCGCCCCGGGAGTCCCCGACGACGCGGGGATTCGCCTCGATCCTCGCGCAGGGGCTTGACGGCCTGTCGGTCGCCGAGGTGCTCGACGTTCCGGATGACTACCCGCAGACCATCGGCCTCACCCAGGCGGTGTCGCCGCTGCGTATCCGTGGCATGTCCGCGATGCTCGCCCGCACCAAGCGCAGGCTGCGCGAGCGTCCCTGAGCCCCGCTATCCGGCCGGATGGGCCGGATCATCAGGCTCGGCCGGCTCCGCCCCGGCTCGGAGCTCGCCGAGCCACGTCTCGATCGCCGCGTTCCAGCCTTCCCTGTCGTAGTTCCAGAGCTTGGTGTGCCGGGCGACGGTGAACGGGAGAAAGGTCACGATGTCTGGGCGGCGCACGGCGAGGGCACGCGACGGGCTCGACGGCACGTAACCGTCGTCGTCGCTGTGCATCAGGAGCACGGGGAGTTCGAGGTCGTCCGCGCGGGTCACGAAGTCGAGCCTGCGGAAGTCGATCGGACTCGACTGGCCGGTGAGACGACCGCCCCACCGCCGACCGAGGACCTGCATGGCCCCCGTGGCCACGAGGCCAGGCAGGCGAAGCGTGCTGCCCTGGTACGCGACGACATCCGCCCAGTCGATCACGGGCGAATCGAGCACGATGCCGGACACGAGCTGCGGGAATGCCGTGCGGGTCGCGGTCTGCAGCACGATCGCGCCGCCCATCGACCATCCCATCAGCACGACGCTCGTCGCGCCCCGCTCGGCGGCGAAACCGATCGCCGCATCGATATCGTGCCATTCGGTGTCCCCGAGCCCGTATCGTCCGTCGCCGCTTTCCGGTGCATCGCCGTCGTTGCGGTACGAGACGAGGAGGCAGGTGTATCCGCTGTTGTGGAACACCGGGACTGCCCGCAGGGTCTCCTGCCGCCGCACCCCGCGCCCGTGCACCTGGATCACCCAGCGACCGTCCGGCCGCTCGGCGGGGAGCATCCAGGCCGGAGCCGGACCGAGCTCCGTCTGCACCTGGACCTGCTCGAACGGAAGACCGAGATCCCAGGGACCCAGGTAGGAATACCCGCCGAGGCGGCCCCGGCGGGCCTCGCTGAGGTCCCCGTAGTCGACGCGGTCGATCCGGCGGGTGACGGCCGTCTTCGTCACGCGGAGGATCTCACCGAGCCGGGCGTGCCCGGACTCGCGCTCGAACCAGAAACTGTAGTCACCGGGCAGGACCGAGTCCGGAGTCACCGCGAGGGTGATCGTCGAGGCCTCGAGGTCGACGCCGAGAACATCGGTGTCGTCCGAGCGTGTCACGGCAGGGGTCACGATGCGGCGCGCCATCACGGCGGCCAGCACACTCACTCCCGCGACCACGACCGTGGCCGCACCGGCAACCAGGAGAGCGGTGACTGCGACCACCAGTCCGCCCGGTGTCCCTGACCTCGATTTTTCCCGCACGCGTACCTCCGGCTGCCCGGCGTGCCTCACCGACCCGCCCGGAAAAAACTCTAGTCTGCAGACGTGCCCGAAACACAAGAACCACTCCCCCCGGAGTTCGCCGCTGCGCTCGCGGCCATCCGCAGAGCGCACACCCGCACCGACCTCGTCCTCAGTGAAATCCCGGCTCCCGGGAAGCTCGCCCCGCACGCCGTCGCCCTCTCCGCGGATGTGGCCCCCTCACGCCACGGAGGTAACTCCGAACTGGGCACCGGACGTTTCATCCTGCTGTACGACCCCGATGAACCGGAGGCCTGGGGCGGGGCATTCCGGGTAGTCTGCTTCGCGCAGGCTCCCCTCGAAACGGAGATCGGTGTCGACCCGTTCCTCGCCGAGGTCGCCTGGGCCTGGCTGATCGATGCCCTCGACTCTCACGGAGCCCGATACACCGCGGCATCCGGAACCGCGACTAAGATTATTTCGTCGGGCTTCGGCGAACTCGCGAAGCAAGGCGACGGTGCGCAGATAGAGTTGCGTGCTTCGTGGACACCTGTGGACCACAATCTCACCGCTCACGTCGAAGGCTGGGGCGAATTGATCTGCATGCTCGCAGGTCTTCCCCCCATTGGCGAAGGAGTCAGCATGTTGTCCGCACGCCGAACCGGTCGTGGTTGATCACCACGTGATCGATACGCGGGACGCCTATCTGGCGGCTACCGCGGCCATCAGCGCGGGAACGGGACCGATCGGCATCGACGCCGAACGTGCATCCGGTTTCACATACTCGCAGCGCGCGTACCTGATCCAGATGTACCGGCGCGGAGCGGGCACCTTCCTGTTCGATCCGCCGGCGATCGGGGACTTCTCCGAACTCAACGCGGCGATCGCCGGGGACGAATGGATCTTCCACGCCGCGAGCCAGGATCTCGCCTGCCTCAGGGAGGTCGGCCTCGACCCGCACCTCATCTTCGACACCGAACTTGCCGCACGCCTCCTCGGGCTGCCGAGGGTCGGCCTCGGCACGGTCGTCGAGGAACTCCTCGGCATCCATCTCGCGAAGGAGCATTCCGCGGCGAACTGGTCGACCAGGCCTCTCCCCGAGAGCTGGCTCGTCTACGGCGCCCTTGATGTCGAACTCCTCCCCGACCTGCGCGACCGCATGGTCGAGATGCTCGCCGCCGATGAGAAGACCCAGATCGCCGCCCAGGAATTCCAGGCGACGCTCGACCACGAACCCAAGCCGGTCAGTGCAGAGCCGTGGCGAAGGCTGTCTGGGGTGCATTCGATCCGTTCCCAGCGCAACCTCGCCGTGGCGAGGGCCCTCTGGCTCGCTCGCGACGACCTCGCCAGGCACCTCGACGTGTCGCCGGGGCGCCTCGTCCCCGACGCATCCCTCGTCGCGGCCGCACGGGTATTGCCGGCCAGCAGGCAGGCGCTTGCCGACCTTCGCGAGTTCAGTGGACGGGCGAGCCGCAGCGAACTCGACCGCTGGTGGACCGCGATCCAGGACGGCGTCCAAGCGACGGACCTTCCTTCGCTGCGCGGGACCGGCGATGCACTCCCTCCTCCCCGGGCGTGGTCCGACCGGAACCCCGAGGCCGACCTGCGGTACAAGGCCGCGAGGCTCGCTCTCGGCCGGATCTCCGAGGCCTTCGCGATCCCGATCGAGAACCTCGTCACGCCGGACTTCGTGCGCCGGATCGCCTGGACTCCACCGGAGCCGATCGACGTGGAGTCCGTGAGCGAAGCCCTCGTCGCACTCGGCGCCCGCGACTGGCAGATTGACCTGACTGCACAACAGATCACGGATGCCTTTGTGGAAGCCAACCAAAACATCGCCGTGTCCGTCGAGGTCGATTCGTAGGATCCGTCCAAGGATTCGACCCGACAATCGTGCCACCCTAGGATCAACCGACACCTGATCTGATTGATGGAGGCACCGTGGCCGAAAGAGCAGAAGTCGTGTTTGTGGATGGGGTTCGCACCCCGTTCGGACGCGCCGGCGAAAAGGGCATGTACTGGAACACCCGGGCGGATGATCTCGTGGTGAAAGCCATGATCGGCCTGCTGGAACGGAACCCGGAGGTTCCCGGAGAACGCATCGACGAGGTCGCGATCGCCGCGACGACGCAGTCGGGAGACCAGGGGCTGACCCTCGGTCGCACCGCGGCCCTCCTGGCCGGGCTGCCGAAATCGGTGCCCGGATACGCGATCGACCGGATGTGCGCCGGAGCGATGACCGCCGTGACCACGGTCGGCGCCGCGATCGGCTTCGGTGCCTATGACCTCGCCATCGCCGGCGGCGTCGAGCACATGGGGCGGCACCCGATGGGCTCCGGCGTCGACCCGAACCCGAGGTTCCTCTCCGAGCGGCACGTGAGTGAGGACGCCCTCAACATGGGGTCGACCGCAGAGCGAATCCACGACCGCTTCCCCGAATACACCAAGGACAGGTCGGACCGGTACGCGCTGCGCAGCCAGCAGAAGGTCGCCGCTGCGTACGCGGCAGGCAAGATCCAGCCGGACCTGGTCTCCGTGGCCATCCGCAGCGACCAGGGCTGGGGACTCGCGACCCGCGACGAGGCGCCGCGACCCGAGACGACCCTCGAAGGCCTCGCGACGCTGAAGACCCCGTTCCGTCCCTTCGGCCGGATCACGGCCGGAAACGCATCCGGGCTCAACGACGGGGCGAGCGCGTGCCTGCTCGCGAGCGGCGCAGCCGCCAAGGAACTCGGTCTCGGCGTCAAGATGAAGCTCGTGAGCTTCGCCTTCGCCGGCGTCGAACCAGAGGTCATGGGGCTCGGACCGGTGCCTTCCACCGAGAAGGCGCTCCGCAAGGCGGGCCTCAGCATCACCGACATCGGGCTCTTCGAGCTCAATGAGGCGTTCGCGGTCCAGGTCATCTCGTTCCTCGACCACTTCGGCATCGACGACGACGACCCCCGGGTGAACGAGTACGGCGGCGCCATCGCGATCGGGCATCCCCTCGCTTCCTCTGGCGTACGCCTGATGAACCAACTCGCCCGCCAGTTCGTGGAGCACCCTGAGGTGCGCTACGGTCTCACCGCCATGTGCATCGGCCTCGGCCAGGGCGGCACCGTCATCTGGGAAAACCCGCACTTCAATCGGAAGGCAAAGTAAGCGATGACCGACTACTCCGCACTCGACTTCTCCGAACTCGTCGCTCTCTCCGGAGACGAGGTCGTCACGCATTCCTTCGTGCGCGACGTTCCCCTGTCCGGGGCGCGCACCCTCGCCCTGGTCACCCTCGACAATGGCAGGGACCACACCCGGCCGAACACCCTCGGTCCGGTCACCCTTCTCGAGTTCGCGGCGACCCTCGACGGCCTCGCCGAGCGCGCTTCGCGCGGGGAGATCCACGGCGTCGCGGTGACCGGCAAGCCATTCATCCTGGCCGCAGGCGCCGACCTCGGCAAGGTCAGCGAGATTCCGTCGCTCGCGACGGGCAAGCTGCTCGGCCAGCTCGGCCACCACGCCCTCGGGAAGCTCTCCACCCTCGGTGTGCCCTCCTTCGTCTTCATCAACGGGCTCGCGCTCGGCGGCGGTCTGGAGATCGCCCTGAACGCCGATTACCGCACCGTCGACGCATCCGTCGCCGCCGTCGCCCTGCCAGAGGTCTCCCTCGGGCTCATCCCGGGCTGGGGCGGCTCCTACCTGCTGCCGAACCTGATCGGCATCGAGAACGCCCTCACGGTGATCATCTCGAACCCGCTCAAGAACCGCGTGCTCAAGGCACCGGACACCGTCGAACTCGGCATCGCCGACGTGCTCTTCGGGTCTGCCGCGTTCCTCGAGCACTCCATCGCCTGGGCCGACGGCGTCATCGCCGGCAAGACGACGGTCGCACGACCGAACAAGCCGGGCAAGATCGAGCGTCTGGTGAAGTGGGACGCCGCAATCGGCATCGCCAGGCGGATGCTCGAGACCAGGATCGGCTCTGTCGCGCTCTCGCCGTACATCGCACTCGACCTGCTCAAGGCCGCGAAGAGCGGGACACGCGAGGAGGGCTTCGAACGGGAGGACGACTCCCTCGCGGCTCTCATCGCCGGCGACCAGCTCCAGGCCAGCATCTATGCGTTCAACCTCGTGCAGAAGCGGGCCAAGCGCCCGGCCGGTTCTCCGGACAAGAAGCTCGCCCGCCCGATCACGAAGGTCGGCGTCATCGGTGCCGGCCTGATGGCGAGCCAGTTCGCGCTCCTGTTCGTTCGCCGCCTGCAGGTGCCCGTCGTCATCACGGACCTCGACCAGGCCCGGGTCGACAAGGGTGTCGCATACATCCACGGCGAGATCGCGACCCTGCAGTCCAAGGGCCGCATCACCGCAGACGAGGGCAACCGGCTCAGGGCGCTCGTGACGGGCACGACGGACAAGTCACAGTTCTCCGACGCCGACTGGGTCATCGAGGCCGTGTTCGAAGAACTCGGAGTCAAGCAGGATGTCTTCGCCGAGATCGAGAAGTACGTGTCGCCTGAGGCGATCCTCGCGACGAACACCTCGTCGCTCTCCGTTGAGAAGATCGGCGCGAAGCTCGCCCACCCCGAGCGTCTCGTCGGCTTCCACTTCTTCAACCCGGTCGCCGTGATGCCGCTCATCGAGGTCGTCAACACGCCGCAGACGAACGAGACGACGCTCTCGACCGCGATGGTGATCGCGGGCAAGCTGCGGAAGAACGCCGTGATCACGCGCGACACCCCCGGTTTCGTGGTCAACCGGATCCTCGCGAAGCTCCTCGGTGAGGCCATGCACGCTGTCGACACCGGCACCCCCTTCGA
Source organism: Cryobacterium sp. 10I5 (assembly GCF_035019865.1). NCBI lineage: Bacteria > Bacillati > Actinomycetota > Actinomycetes > Micrococcales > Microbacteriaceae > Cryobacterium > Cryobacterium sp. 10I5. Next base: position 42,038 of record NZ_JASJVI010000009.1, on the reverse strand, counting down.
GGTCGTCGACGGTGCCATCGCACCGTTCGGTCTCCCGATGACGCCGTTCGAGCTCCTCGAACTCGTCGGGCTCAAGGTCGGAGCCCACGTGCTCGACACGCACCACGCCGCGTTCCCGGACCGGTTCTTCGAAAGCGACAACCTGCACAGGCTCGCGGAGCACGGCAAAATCCTCGAGCGCGACGGCAAGGGCAAGGTCACGGGCTTCGACAAGACCGCGAAGAAGATCGTCGCCGGCGGCACGACGCCGATGACGGGCGAGGAGATCCTGCGGCGCATCGAGGACGGCCTCGCCGACGAGATCAAGCGGATGCTCGACGACGACGTCGTTCACGCTGCGGAGGACATCGACCTGTGCGTGATCCTCGGCGCGGGCTGGCCGTTCCAGATGGGCGGGGCAACCCCCTACCTCGACAGGGTCGGTGCGAGCGAGCGCGTCTTCGGCGGCACGTTCCACACGCCGATGATCCGCGGCGTCGCCTCGGAGGTCCCGGTCACGCTCTAGCGCCCCCTGCCAGCGGTGGGTTACGCAAAAAACACCCTCGTCGAGTCGGCGAGGGTGTTTTTTGCGTAACTCAGGCGGAGACGCGCCTGAGTTACCGGTTGACAGGGGACATGTCGGCGTAACGGTCGCCGACGGGGGCGTCGAGCGCGCCGAGGGTGGCGAGCTGCGCCTCCGTGAGGGTGAGGTCACCCGCTGCGACGTTCTCCTCGACCCTGGAGACCCGTTTGGTGCCGGGGATCGGCGCGATGTCGTCACCCTGGGCCAGCAGCCAGGCGAGCGCCACCTGGGCCGGGGTCGCGTCGAGTTCGGCGGCGACGGCATCCACCTGTTCGACGATGCGGATGTTGGCGGCCAGGTTCTCGCCCTCGAATCGGGGGTTCGACCGGCGGAAATCGCTCGCGTCGAGCTCATCGAGCGAGCGGATGGTCCCGGTCAGGAAGCCGCGGCCGAGCGGCGAGTACGGCACGAAGCCGATGCCGAGCTCGCGCAGGAGCGGGAGCAGCTCCTTCTCCGGGTCGCGGCTCCACAGCGAGTACTCGGTCTGCAGTGCCGTCACGGGGTGCACGGCGTGTGCGCGGCGGATGGTGTCCGGTGCGGCCTCCGAGAGCCCGTAGTGGCCGATGACGCCCTCTTCGATGAGTTCGGCGAGGGCGCCGACGGTCTCCTCGACCGGGACGCCCGGGTCCATCCGGTGCTGGTAGTAGAGGTCGATCCGGTCGGTGCCGAGCCGGGCGAGCGAGCCATGCACCGAAAGGCGCACGTTCTCCGGGCTGCCGTCGAGGCCGCGCCCGCCGTCGCCGCGGTGCAGGATGGTGCCGAACTTAGTCGCGACAACGACCTGGTCGCGCCGGTCGGCCAGTGCTTTTCCGAGCAGTTCCTCGTTGAGGTACGGGCCGTAGATCTCCGCGGTGTCGAAGAGCGTGACGCCGAGGTCGATCGCCCGGTGGATGGTGCGGATGGACTCCGCCTCATCCATTCCGGCTCCGGAATAGAACGCGGACATGCCCATGCAGCCGAGTCCGAGCCGGGAGACGATGAGGCCGGTGCTGCCGAGAGTGATGTTCTTCATGCTGGGGAGAGCCTTTCCGATTCTGAGTAGAGGGAGATCTTGTAGTCGATGGCGTCGAGGCTCGTGCGCATGGACTCGAGCTGGGCGGCGACCGTGATCCGGTGCCGCTGCAGGAGTTCGAGGCGGTCGGCGCGGGACGAATCGCCCTGCCTGGCGAGCTCCGCGTAGTCGCGGACCCGGGCGATCGGCAGTGCCGTCGACCGGAGCTTCGTGAGGAAGACGATCCACGCCACGTCCTCGGCAGAGTATTCGCGGTGCGTCGAGCTGCCCCGGTGGATCGGGGCGAGCATGAGCCCGGCCCGTTCGTAGTAGCGCAGGGTCGCGACGGTGAGGCCGGTGCGGTCCGCAACCTCTGAGATCGAGAGCGGGGTTGTCGGTGTGGGCATGGTGCAACCCTAAAACCTCGAGCGCGGTTCAGGTCAAGCCGGGACGGTCCTCGCACAGCAGGCACGCAGTTTCGGGCACCCGCGGCGGGGAGGCCACGGCGGGGACGTTCCCCGGTTCAGGGGTGACGGATGCCGACGCCGGCCAACAGGGACCGGTACCCCTCTCGATAGCTCGGGTAGGCGAAGCGGAACCCGCTCGCGAGAAGGAGGGCGTTGCGACAGCGCTTGTCGCCTCCGCGAGGTCCGGTCGAGGCCCCGCCCATCGGCCGTGCCGGATCGTCCGCGGACTCCCCCGCAACTGTCGACCGGCGGCTCGCGACCGGATCGGGCACGCCGAGTTCCGCGGCGAGGAAGGCGAGCACGTCCCCACGTCGCGCGGGGACGCTGTCCGCGCCGAGGTAGAGCGGCGCGGGCGGGGCGTCGCCGGTCACGAGGTGGACGATGGCCGCTGCCGCGTCGTCCCGATGGATGCGGTTGGTGTGGCTGGACAAGCCGACAGCGGAGGCCGTCCCCGAGCGGACCTGGCCGATCAGGCGCTCGCGTCCCGGACCATAGATCCCGGCGAGTCGGAGCACAGTGGCACCGGGGGCCCGGCGGCGCAGCAGGTCCTCGGCTTCGAGGAGCACCGCTCCGGTCGCGGACGAGGGCAGCGCGGGAGTTCCCTCGTCGATCCAGCTCCCGTCGTCGACGCCGTACACGGCGGTCGAGGACACGAGCAGGAAGCGGCTCGGTGAGACGCCTGCCGCATCGAGGGCGTCGAGGAGATTCCGCAGGCCGTCGACGTACGAGGCGCGGTAGGCATCCGCTGTCGGGCCTGCCGCGGCGATGGCGACGATCACGATGTCCGTGTCGGCAGGGACAGCGGGCCGTTCACGGGTGAGATCGACGGCCTGGCCCTCGATCGCGGCGGGGAGGACCCCCGGCGACCTGCGCAGCCCGACCACGCGGTGACCGAGGGACACGAGGCGTAGCCCGACCTCGGTGCCGAGGTCGCCGCAGCCGGCGATCAGGACTGTCACTCCGCGCGGCCGCCGCGCATCGTGATCGATCCCGTGTCCGTCCGATCGGCAGGCAGCGGCCGCGCGTGCGGGAGCTTGCTTCCGAGCACCATCGCCACGACGTCGCGCGCGATGTGCTGCGGCGTGAGGCCGACCCGTTCGAGGATCTCGGCGCGGGTGCCGTGGGCGAGGAATTCGTCGGGCAGCCCGAGTTCGGTGACGGCCGTGTCGACGCCGGCCTCGCGCAGGTCCTGGCGGATGCGCGTGCCGATTCCCCCGACCCGGATTCCGTCCTCGATGCTCACGACGAGGCGGTGTTCCGCGGCGAGCCCGATCAGGCTTCGGGGAACGGGCACGACCCAGCGCGGGTCGATGACGGTCGCGCCGATCCCCTGGGCAGACAGGCGCCTGGCGACGTCGAGGCCCATGGCCGCCATCGGGCCGACCGTGACGATGAGCACGTCCTTCTGGGCCGATTCGAGCAGAACGTCGACGCCGTCGTCGAGGCGCGCCACGGCGTCGAACTCGACCCCGGTGCTGCCCTTCGGGAAACGCAGCACGGTCGGTGCGTCCTCGACGGCGATGGCCTCGCCGAGCTCCTCGCGGAGCCTGGTCGAGTCGCGCGGGGCGGCGAGGCGGATGCCGGGAACGACCTGCAGGATCGCGAGGTCCCAGATGCCGTGGTGGCTCGGCCCGTCCGGGCCCGTCACACCTGCCCGGTCGAGGACGAAGGTCACCCCGGCCTTGTGCAGTGCGACGTCCATCAGGACCTGGTCGAAGGCACGGTTGATGAAGGTCGCGTACAGGGCGACGACGGGGTGCAGCCCGCCGAACGCGAGGCCCGCCGCGCTCGCCACGGCGTGCTGTTCGGCGATGCCGACGTCGTGCACCCGGTTCGGGAAGCGTTCCGCCATCCGGTGCAGCCCGGTCGGGCGCAGCATGGCCGCGGTGATCCCGACGATCCGCGGATTCTCGGTCGCGAGGTTCAGGAGCTCGTCGGAGAACACCGACGTCCACGACGGCGCGCCGGGGGTCTCCGTCGACTCCCCGGTCTCCGGGTCGATCTGCCCGACCGCGTGGAACTGGTCGGCTGTGTCCTGCATGGCGGGGTCGTAGCCCTTGCCCTTCTGGGTGATCGTGTGGACGATCACCGGCGCGCCGTAGTTCTTGGCCTGTTGGAGGGCTTCGAGCATCGCTTCCATGTCGTGCCCGTCGACCGGGCCGATGTACTTGATGTCGAGGTTCGAGTAGAGCGCCTCGTTGTTGGAGAACCGCGCGAGGAAGCCGTGCAGGCCGCCGCGTACGCCGCGGAAGAACGCCCGGGCCGGTGCTCCCATGTTGTCGAAGGCGCGACGGCTGCTCAGGTACGCCGCGTGGTAGCTGCTGCGGGTGCGCACCGTGTTGAGGAACCGGGCCATGCCGCCGATCGTCGGCGCATAGGAGCGGCCGTTGTCGTTCACCACGATGATCAGGCGGCGCGTGTTGTCGTCGCTGATGTTGTTGAGTGCTTCCCAGGTCATGCCGCCGGTGAGCGCGCCGTCTCCGACCACCGCGATCACGTGCCTGTCGCTCTGCCCGGTCATCTCGAACGCCCGGGAGATCCCGTCCGCCCAGGACAGCGAGCTCGAGGCGTGCGAGCTCTCGACGATGTCGTGCACCGACTCGGAGCGCTGGGGGTACCCGGCGAGGCCGTCCTGCTGGCGGAGTCCGCTGAAGTCCTGACGACCGGTCAGGAGCTTGTGCACGTACGACTGGTGCCCGGTGTCGAAGACGATCGCGTCGCGCGGGGACTCGAAGATCCGGTGGATGGCGATGGTCATCTCGACGACGCCGAGGTTGGGCCCGAGGTGCCCGCCGGTCTTGGAGACTTCGCTGACCAGGAAGCCGCGGATCTCCGCTGCGAGCAGGACGAGTTCGCCCGGCGAGAGGCGGTCGAGGTCACGCGGACCCGTGATGGTCTCCAGCAGGCTCATCGGTAACACCTTTCGAGTACGACGTCGCGGGTAGAAAGGAACCGGCGCGTAGCGTCAACAGGAGTTGAGTCTACGCGCCGGTCCCGAACGATAACCGTGACGGTTACGCGACCAGTGATCGAAGAACGTACTGCAGGATGCCGCCATTCCGGTAGTAGTCGGCCTCGCCGGGCGTGTCGATCCGGACAACGGCGTCGAATTCGATGGTCGCCTTGCCCGCTGCCGAGTTCTCACTCGGGGACGCGGTCACGTGCACCGTCTTCGGGGTGACGCCGGCGTTGAGTTCCGTCAGTCCGGCGATCGAGACGATCTCCGTGCCGTCCAGTCCCAGGGACGCCCAGCTCTCGCCGGCAGGGAACTGCAGGGGCACGACGCCCATTCCGATCAGGTTCGAGCGGTGGATCCGCTCGAAGCTCTCGGTGATGACCGCCTTGACGCCGAGGAGGCTGGTTCCCTTGGCCGCCCAGTCGCGTGAGGACCCGGAGCCGTACTCCTTGCCTCCGAAGATCACGAGCGGGATGCCGGCGGCCTGGTAGTTCTGGCTCGCGTCGTAGATGAACGACTGCGGGGCGCCCTCGATCGTGAAGTCGCGGGTGTAGCCGCCCTCGACGTCGTCCAGGAGCTGGTTGCGCAGCCGGATGTTGGCGAAGGTGCCGCGGATCATGACCTCGTGGTTTCCCCGGCGCGATCCGTAGGAGTTGAAGTCGCCGCGGGCGACGCCGTGCTCGACGAGGTAGGCGCCTGCGGGGCTGTCCGCCTTGATGTTGCCTGCCGGGCTGATGTGGTCGGTCGTGACGGAGTCCCCGAGCTTTGCGAGGACCCGGGCGGCGACGATGTCGCTCACCGGTGTGGTCTCGAGCGTCATTCCGTCGAAGTACGGGGGCTTCCGCACGTAGGTGGACTCGCTGTCCCACTCGAAGACCTCGCTGTCGGGTGTCGGCAGGGAGCGCCAGCGCTCGTCGCCCTCGAAGACGGCGCCGTATTCCTTCGTGAACATCCCGGTGTCGATCGAGCTGTCGATCGTCGACTGCACCTCCGCGGAGTCCGGCCAGATGTCCCTGAGGTACACCGGGTTGCCCTCGGTGTCGTCACCGAGAGCATCCGTCTCGAAGTCGAAGTTCATCGACCCGGCGAGGGCGTATGCGATCACGAGCGGGGGGCTCGCGAGGTAGTTCATCTTGACGTCGGGGCTGATCCGGCCCTCGAAGTTGCGGTTGCCCGAGAGCACGGCCGTGACGGCGAGGTCGTTCTCGTTGATCGCAGCGGACACCTCGTCGATGAGCGGGCCGGTGTTGCCGATGCACACGGTGCAGCCGTAGCCGACGGTGTAGAACCCGAGGGCTTCGAGGTCACCGGTGAGGCCGGCCTTCTCGTAGTAGTCCGTGACGACCTTGGAGCCCGGTGCGAGGGTGGTCTTGACCCACGGCTTGCTCGTGAGGCCCTTCTTGACGGCGTTGCGGGCGAGGAGCCCGGCCGCGAGCATGACGCTCGGGTTGGACGTGTTCGTGCACGAGGTGATCGCGGCGACGGCGACGGCGCCGTGGTCGAGGGTGTAGCTCGCCCCCGCAGCTGTCTCGATCGCGACCGGCGAGGAGATGGTCCGGGGCGGGTGGCTCACGTGGGTGTGCGAGATCGCGTGGGCGCTGCTCTCGTCCTGGGCGGTGAACCCGATCGGGTCTGAGGCGGGGAAGGTCGCCTCGACGGCGGCATCGACCTGGGACAGGTCATGCGTCGCGTAGCTCTGGAGGTCGGTCTCGAACTGGTCCTTGGCGCGGCTGAGCTCGACCCGGTCCTGCGGACGCTTGGGGCCGGCGATCGAGGGCACGACGGTGCCGAGGTCGATCTCGAGGTACTCGCTGAAGACGGGCTCGCGGGCCGGGTCGTGCCAGAGGCCCTGCAGCTTCGCGTATGCCTCGACGAGGGCGACCTGTTCCTCGCTGCGGCCGGTGAGGCGCAGGTAGCCGAGGGTGACGTCATCGATCGGGAACATGGCGGCGGTCGACCCGAACTCGGGGCTCATGTTGCCGATGGTCGCCCGGTTGGCGAGGGGAACCTCCGCGACGCCCTCCCCGTAGAATTCGACGAACTTGCCGACCACGCCGTGCTTGCGGAGCATCTGCGTGATGGTGAGGACGACATCCGTAGCGGTGACGCCGGTCGGGATGGAGCCGGTGAGCTTGAAGCCGACGACCTTGGGGATGAGCATGGAGACGGGCTGGCCGAGCATGGCCGCCTCGGCCTCGATGCCGCCGACGCCCCAGCCGAGCACGCCGAGGCCGTTGACCATGGTCGTGTGCGAGTCGGTGCCCACGCAGGTGTCCGGGTAGGCCTGCAGCACGCCGTCGACGACACGGGTCATCGTGACGCGGGCGAGGTATTCGATGTTGACCTGGTGCACGATGCCGGTTCCCGGCGGGACGACCTTGAAGTCGTCGAAGGCGGTCTGGCCCCAGCGGAGGAACTGGTACCGCTCGCCGTTGCGCTCGTATTCGATCTCGACGTTGCGCTCGAGGGCGTTCTCGCTGCCGAAGAGGTCGGCGATGACCGAGTGGTCGATGACGAGTTCGGCGGGGGCGAGCGGGTTGATCTTGTTCGGGTCGCCGCCGAGCTCCGCGACGGCCTCGCGCATCGTGGCGAGGTCGACGATGCAGGGCACGCCCGTGAAGTCCTGCATGATCACGCGGGCGGGCGTGAACTGGATCTCGGTGTCCGGTTCGCTCGTGGGAACCCAGGCGCCGAGGGCGCGGATGTGATCGGCCGTGATGTTTGCGCCGTCTTCGGTGCGGAGGAGGTTCTCCAGCAGCACCTTGAGACTGAACGGCAGCAATTCGTAACCCTGCACCGAGTCCAGGCGAAAGACCTCATAGTCTGTCGCTCCGACGCGGAGGGTGTCCTTGGCTCCAAAACTGTTTAACGCAGACACGATGCCCTCTCCTTTGTGGAAACTGACGGGAATCCGTCCGCAGTCCCCAATCCTGACGAACGGACCAGCGCAAGGCCAGCAAGGGTTACCTAACTGGCGGCGCTACCGAACGATGTCATCGTCAAACTATCTTGACGTAGAGATAACTCTAGCAGGGCGCGCCAGCCAGGTCCTCTCCGGTCCTGCCCTATTCGCGGTCGAAAACGAGGCCGGTGCGCCGCGCGTACCGGTACATGAGCTCGATTCCCGCTGCTCCGAGCGCCCCGACGCCGATCCCGACGAGCAACGGGAGATCGAGGCGCACGTCGATGACGAAGAACGCCCGGGAGAACGGGATCGTGCACGCGAGAAGCATGGCGGTCGCCATCCCCGCGACGAGCGCCAGGCGGGGCCCGGTGAGCGGCCGGGCGAGCACACACAGGATCCACAGCGACACGACGAAGAGGGAGACGGTGGTGACGCTCCTGGCCTCCGCGAGTGGGATCCTGTCGTGCAGGGCGACGAAGGTCACGAGGGCCGTCGCCGCGGCGATGGCCCCGGTCGGCACGGCATAGCGGACGATGCGGCGCAGGACCCCCGGGGTGTAGATCCGCCGGTTCGGGGCGAGCGCGAGGACGAACGCGGGGATGCCGATCGCGAGGCCGGAGACGAGGGTCAGCTGCCGCGGCAGGAAAGGGAACGGCAGGGCGAGCAGCGACGTCGTGAGCGCGATCAGGATGCCGTAGACGGTCTTGGAGAGAAACAGGTTGGCCACACGTTCGACGTTGGCGATGACCCGGCGACCGAGGCCGAGCACCTCGGGCAGGCGGTCGAAGCGATTGTCGAGCAGGACGAGGCGCGACGCGGCCTTCGTCGCCGGCGTCGCGGAGCCCATCGCGATGCCGAGATCGGCATCCTTGATCGCCATCGCGTCGTTGACGCCGTCTCCGGTCATGGCGACCGTACGCCCCTCTCCCTGCAACAGGGCGACGGCCGTCCGTTTCTGTTCCGGGCTCACGCGTCCGAACAGGCTCGCGGTCGTCAGCGCCGCCGCGAGGGCCTCATCGTCGGCGAGTTCCGCCGCGTTGACGGTCGCACCGCCGACACCGAGCTGGCGTGCGATCGCCGCGACCGTCACGGGGTTGTCCCCGCTCATCACGATCACGCGCACCCCCTGCGCCGCGAAGTACCGCAGGGTCTCCGCCGCGTGCGGTCGCACGGATTCCCGGAACACGACGAGGCAGACCGGGTCGAGGGCGCATTCCTCGGGGTCCACCGCGCCGTCCAGGGCCGCCGTGCCGGCCAGGCGCACGAGTGCGAGGGTACGGTGCCCCTCTGCGGCGATGACGGATGCCGCGGCGAGCGATTCGGGATGCGCCGCGAGCAGCCGCTCGGGAGCGCCGAGCAGCCAGGATGCGGCGGCACCGGGGCCGGCGAGGGTCAGGCCGCTGAACTTGCGGGCCGAGCTGAACGGAAGCCGGGCGCTCACGATGGCCGGGCCCGGGTCGAAGTGCGAGCCGAGCGCCCGCGCGGTGAGGTTGGCGGCGTCATCCGTGCCGAAGACGCCGAGCACGAGCCGCGCATCCGCTTCGTGGACAGCGGACTGCACGACGAGCCGGTCGAACTCGAGCCTGCCGCTCGTCAGGGTGCCGGTCTTGTCGAGGCAGAGCACGTCCACCCGCGCGAGCACCTCGACGGCGGCGAGCTCCTCGATGAGGACCTTGTGCCGGGCCAGCTGGACCGCTGCGAGGCCGAAGGCCAGGCTGATCAGCAGGACGAGCCCTTCGGGGATCATGCCGACGACGCCGGCGACCGAGTCCCGCAGGGCACTCCGCCACGGCCCGTCCATCCCGGTGAAGAGGGAGTCCAGACCGCCGTATGCCGCGATCCGGCCGATCAGTGTGAGCAGGATCACGGGGCCGAGCAGCCAGGACAGTACGACGAGGATGCGGTTGGTCGCCGCCCGCAGCTCGGAGTGCACGAGGGAGTGCCGCCGGATCTCGGCGGTGAGCCGGTTCGCGTACGACGCGGCGCCGACGTGCGTCAGCCGTGCGTACCCGGAGCCGCCCGAGACGTACGAGCCGGACAGGAGCTCGTCCCCGACGACCTTGACGACGGGATCCGACTCCCCGGTCAGCAGGGATTCGTCAGCGACGAGGTCGTCGCCCTGGAGCACCACGGCGTCCGCGGGGACCTGGTCGCCCGGCCGAAGGATGATCACGTCGTCCTGGACGACGAGTCCGAGCGGGACGATGTGCGCCAGGCCGTCACGCCTGACCGCGACTTCGGGGATCGCCAGGAGCGCGAGGCGGTCGAGCACGATCTTGGCCCGCACTTCCTGCACGATCCCGATCAGCGCGTTGGCGACGACGATGATGTAGAACAGGCCGTCCCGGTAGTCGCCGAGCACGGCGACCGCGATGAAGCAGACCGTGAGGATCGCGTTGAACAGGGTGAAGACGTTCTCGCGCAGGATGTCGGCGACGGTGCGCGAGGTGGGCTGGCCGGCATCGTTGCCCCTGCCGTCGGCAAGGCGCTCGGCGACCTCTGCGCTGCTCAGCCCGTCGTGCGGCAGTGTTTCGCTCATTGCTCGGAGCCGGTCACGACGCTGCGGCAGACACGGGTCAGAGCTCGGCTTCACCGACGGACGGCGTGCTCGGCCGGTAGACCGAACGCACCATGAGCCACGACACGATGAGGAGCGGCGCGTACAACGGGATACCCATCAGGAGCTTGGTCGCGCCGAGCCAGGCGACGTTGCCCGCGTAATAGAGCGGGAGTTCCACGGCGAGGCGCAGGAGGAACAGCCCGGCCCACAGGCCGGTCAGCAGGGAGAGCACCCGGCGCTTGGACGGGTCGGACCGCCAGTTCACGCCGTCGCCGACCAGGAAGCCGACGGCGAGGCCGATGAGCGGCCACCCCACGATGATCGAGATCACGAGGGCTCCCCCGTACACGCCGTTGATCCAGAACCCGGAGAGGTAGAAGTCCTCTGCCTTTCCGGAGAGCAGGGCGAGCACGGCGCTGATGCCGATGCCGACGAGGCCGCCGACGGCTTGGGTCACCGTCTGCCTGGCCGCGACGCGCAGCCCGGCCATCACGACGCCGATCACGATCGGGGCGACGAGGGAGGGAACAAGGTCGCGGGTCAGGGTGTACGTCACGAGGAAGACGAGTCCGGGCAACACGGCCTCGACCAGGCCGCGGATGCCGCCCATCGCTGCGAGCAGCGCGTGGCCGCTGATCGGCTCACCCTCCGCCGCCGGCGAGAAGCCGGCACGTCGGGCCGCAGCGGCCATGCTGTCGGCGAACACGCCCTTCGGGGTCGGCTCCGCCAGGTCGGGGGTCTCGGGCTCGTCGCGGGAGGCTGGGGTGTCCGTCATGTCGGGGCGATCTTCCTGGCGGTCGGGTCAGGCGTCGGAGGGTTCTGCGGGGCCGGCGGGCGTGACCGGCATCCGCAGCGGAATCAGGTCGCGCGGCGGCATCGGTGCAGACCCGCGCACGACGACGATACTGCGGAAGAGGTCCTCGATCTGGGCGGCGGCGTCCGGGTTGATGGCGCCTTCGCCCGCGATCACGCCGCGGAGGAACCAGCGGGGCCCGTCGACACCGATGAAGCGGGCCAGCCTGCTGGTTTCGGAGGCCTCCTGGCCGGTCGCGACGGGGATCTCCGCGACGAGCTCCGGGCCGAACGGGCCTTCGCGCAGGGTCGTCGTACCGCCCTGCTTGCTGATCTGGTCCGCGATCTGGTCGCGGATCTCGTGCCACAGACCACTGGACCGGGGCGCGGCGAACGGCTGGACCTGCAGCGTGGAGCCGGCGTAGTCCAGGCCGATGGCTACGACCCGCTTGCTGCCTTCTTCGATCTCGAGGCGCAGGTGCAGGCCCTCACGCGGCAGCACCTTGACGCCGCCGAGGTCGACGTACGGTCGTACCGGGTTCGCCTCGCTCTCGTCGAGGGGTCCCTCGGTCTCCCGATCCTCTGGCGCCGACTTGGGCAGTGGTTCCGGGAATTGGTCCGCATTCGCGACGTCGGTCACGGGGTGTCTCCTGACATTGGTGAGCCGGCGGTCTGCCGGCCGGTTCCCGTTTCACGCACGCCCGTCGAGCCGAAACCGCCCTCGCCGCGCTGGCTGTCCGGCAGCCGGTCGACGGGGATGAAGGCGGCCCGGGAAACCGGGGTGACGATGATCTGGGCAATGCGATCGCCCACGGCGATCGCGAAAGATTCGGTCTGGTCGGTGTTGAGCAGCGAGACCTTGATTTCGCCGCGGTAGCCGGCGTCCACGGTGCCCGGCGAGTTCACGATCGTGATGCCGTGCTTGGCAGCCAGGCCGCTGCGCGGCACGACGAACGCCGCATACCCGTCGGGAAGGGCGATCGACACACCGGTCCCGACCAGGGCGCGCTCACCGGGAGCAAGAACAAGCTCTTCGGCCGAGTGCAGATCTGCTCCGGCGTCGCCCGGATGCGCGTACCGCGGAACGATGGATGCGGTTATCAACACTTCGACGCTTTCTGCCACGTGTCGAGGGTAGTGCAGAAGTCTGATCGAATAGAGCCATGCCTGAATATCGTGAAAAACTCTGGGCCTCACCAGCCCCATTCCTCGCGAGCGCACTGCTGATGCCTGCGAGCATCCTCGTTTTCGCGCCGATCTCGATGCTCTGGGGAATCATCATCGCCGTCGTGCTCTACGGTGCCGCCGTGCTCACCCTGCTGCTGACAGCCCCGGTCGTCTCCGTCAAGGACGGCGTGTTCACCGCGGGTCGCGCGCGGATAGGTACGGAGTTGATCGGGGAGGCCGTTCCCTTCGAGGCCGCAGAAGCGACCCTCGAGCGCGGGCGCAGGCTCGATGCGCGGGCCTGGCTGTTGATCAGGGGCTGGATCCGTCCCGTCGTGCGGGTACCGATCGAGGATCCCCAGGATCCGGCGCCGTACTGGCTCGTTTCGACACGCCACCCAACGACGTTGGCCGCCGCGATCAATGGATCACGACGGCCGGCATCAAGTAACTAAAACGCGCTTTTAGGAGTCGCACTCCAGGCAGACCGGACCGAGCTTGGTCTCGTGCGACATCTGCGAGCGGTGTTTCACGAGGAAGCACTCTACGCAGGTGAATTCATCGGCCTGCGGGGGCAGGACGACGACATCGAGGTCGAGGTCGGACAGATCGGCACCGGGTAAATCGAACCCACCGGGGTTGTCTGAGTCGTCTACATCCACGACGCCAGACATCTTGTCCGGTACGCGCTCCTTGAGGGCCTCAATCGACTCAGAGTCGTCTTCGGACTTTCGGGGTGCGTCGTAATCGGTTGCCATGCCCATCCATTCATTTAATGCCGATTAACGAAATCAGCGGGCACAGTTTGCAACAATCCCGAAGGAATAGCAAACTCTCGCCGCTGAATACTTCGGCTGAGTGGTCAACTTACGGCACGCCCGGCGTATTCCCCGGAATGAGGGGCGTTTCATGACAGTGTTGGCGAATCAGTGATCGCGAGAGGGCTTTCGCCATGCAGGATTTGAAGGTAATCGGAGTAGAGAACGGCGCGCTGCTGGCAGCGAGCGAGGATGGTGACCGTTTTCGGATCCCCATCGACGAGGTTCTCCAGTCCCGGCTTCGCCAAACCCAGATAGAACACACCCCGAAAACGAAGCTGTCCCCGCGGGACGTGCAGGCGCACATCCGTGCGGGCATGTCTGCGGAAGATGTCGCAGCGGTGACGGGTGCCCCGATCGACTTCGTGCGCCGTTTCGAGGGGCCCGTCGTGGCCGAACGCGAGTACATCGTTTCGTGCGCCCTCGGCGTGCCCGTGCACACCGCGATCGAACCCGATCCAGGTGAGGGTTCCGCGACCTTCGGCGGCGTGATCCGCGAGCGTCTCGCGTCCCTCGGCGCGACGGATGAGCGTTGGGCCAGCTGGAAGGAACCCGGCGCCGGCTGGATCGTCAAGCTCGCGTTCACGGCCGACGACATCGACCACGACGCGCGTTGGTCCTTCGAACCGAAGAAGAACGCTCTCTCCCCGCTCGGCAACGAGGCCATCGCGCTGTCCCAGCAGGGCGAGCTCAAGGGCGCCCTCATCCCTCGCCTCCGGGCGGTCGGCGCGGAGACGAGCCCCGCCGACGTGTCCCGCTTCGACAGCGGCGCGTTCACGTTCAAGGAATCGCTTCCGGACGAGCTCATGAACGACACCGCGCCGCAGCTGGATCCGATTCCGTATTCCCGGTCCGCAGGGACGACGGAAGCGGTCTCCAAGGCCGCGATCAAGCGCGCCGCAGAACCGCCCAAGAGCCTCAGCGAGACCGCCGACCTGCTCGAGTCCCTGCGTCGCCGTCGCGGCGAACGTGAAGCCGCCATCCTCGGCTCGAGTGCGCAGACCCCGGATCCCCGTACCGAAACGCCGGCACCCGGCGGCCCGCGGCTCATCGACGACCCTGCCCAGGCATCCGTCGCCGACACCCCGGTCGAGGCCCCGCGTACGGACCCGACCCGCAACGCCTGGGCCTCCCAGGCGGCCACCGGGCAGCCGCGCAACACCGGCAACCTGGGCAAGCGCGGGCGCGCCTCGATGCCGAGCTGGGACGAGATCGTCTTCGGCGCCCGCACCGACGACGACCTCGCCTGAGCGGAACGCGCCCGTTTCGCCGTTTCGCGCCAGGCATGCCTGGCGCGAAACGGCGAAAGTGGTGCGCGCGGTCTGTGGGACTCCGCCGGGGAGCCCGCCGTGGAGCCCGTCTAGTATTCTGCCGACCCGCTTGTTATAGTTTTCTCGAACATACGTTCGAGAAAACTAGGCGAGGTGAGGTATGGTGCCGATCGACGGGCAACGCCCTGAGCCTGTCACGGTCCTGACGGACAGCACGGGAGAGCCCAGCCGGATCGTGTGGCGCTCGCGACGGTTCCGGGTGACGGACACGCCGACCGCCCTCGTCGGCACGGCGGACTGGTGGCGCCCCTTCGCTCCGCACACCTTCGGTGTCGGGCATCCGCCACTCTGCATCGCCGGCTGGCGGTTCCAGGCGACAGCGGAGGACGGCGAGACGCACGTCTTCGACGTGCAGCACGCGGCTGAGGACGACGACTGGGTGTTGCTCCGCACCTTCGACTGACCAGCGGCTTCGAGAGTGTCCCCGCTCCGCGTCATACTGGCCGCATGCCCCCGCACGCCTCCCGCTCCGACGTCCTCCGCCTCCGCCTGGTGAGCCACGGACTCTCCGCGCCCGCCGCAGAAAGCACTGCGCTCACCGGCCCACTCGCCGTGGTCGAGCGGATGCTCGCGGTCCAGGCCCAGGATCTCCCCGCGGCCACCTGGGCGCTCGGGGTGCGCTCCCCCGGTACCGTCGCCGCAGACGTCACAGCCGCCCTCGACGCCGGGTCGATCGTGCGCTCGTATCCGATGCGTGGCACCCTGCACCTGGTCCCCGCGACCGACGTTCGGTGGATGCTGGACCTCACCGCCACGAGGGCGGTCGCCTCGATGGCCACGCGGCAACGACAGCTCGGGCTCGACGACACCATCATCGCCGCCGCCGCGGAGACGGCCGCCGGCCTCCTCTCCGGCGGCAGGCACCTCAGCCGCACCCCGTTCCTCGCCGGGCTGCGGTCGGCCGGAATCGACCCGGACGGACAGCGCGGCTATCACCTGATCGTGTCCCTCGCGCTCGCGGGGCTCGTGGTGTGGGGTCCCAACCAGGACGGCCAGCCTGCCCTTGCCCTGCTCGACGAGTGGGCACCCGAGCAGCGCCGCCTGGACCGTGCAGAGGGCCTCGCGGAATTCCTGGTGCGCTACCTCGACGGCCACGGGCCCGCCTCCCTGCGTGACTTCGCCTCGTGGTCGCAGCTCCCGGTCACGGACGCCCGCGTTGCCCTCGCGGAGGCCGGCGACCGGCTGGAGGAACTCGAGGTGGACGGCGAGACCCTGCTCCTGCCCGCGGCGCTGGAACGAGGCACCCTCGGCTCACGGCCGGCACAGCGCACCCCCGTGCTGGCGCTGCCCGGGTTCGACGAGTACCTGCTCGGCTACCGCGACCGGTCGTACGTCGTGGACGACGCCGATTTCCCGCGGGTCGTCCCCGGTCTCAACGGGATCTTCCTGCCGCTCATCGTCGCGGACGGGCGCGTGATCGGGACCTGGCGGAAGGAAACGACGCACACGAGGGCGAATGGAACGACCGTGGCGGTCGAAGCCGCGCCGTTCGGGACCCTCACCGCACGGCGATCGACCGGCTTCGGCCGGGCGATCCGGGACTATTCCCGCTTCACCGGGATTCCCGCGACGATAAGAACCTCCCTTGCTCCGTCCGTCGAAGCGGGCACGATATCCTGAACGGGTGAGAATATCGGCCCGCGTTCGATCCTCGAGCCGGATTCCGTTGCTCCAGGCTGTGAAGACCTCACTCGCCGTCATGCTCGGCTGGGTGCTGTCCCAGGGCCTCCTGCACACGGAGCTCCCGATCTTCGCGGCGATCGCAGCGCTTCTCGTTGTGCAGCCGAACATCAACCAGACCCTCGGCCGGGCGATCGAGCGCAGCCTCGGCGTCGTCGGCGGGGTGCTCGTCGCCTACGGAGTCGGCGTCGCGTTCGGCAAGTCGAGTTGGATCGTGCTGCTCGCGATCGTGTTCTGCATCCTGCTCGCCTGGGCGCTCCGCCTGGCCCCGAGCTCGGCGAGCCAGATTCCGATCAGCGCCATGATGGTGCTCTCCATTGGGGCGACGACACCGGAATACGCCAGGGACCGCATCATCGAGACGATGATCGGCGCTGCGGCAGCGCTGTTCGTCAACGCGCTCATCGTGCCGCCGGTGTTGCTCGCGCCCGCGCACGACACGGTCATCCGCCTCGCCCGGGAGGTCGCAGACACCCTGGACCGCATCGTCGACGCGCTGCGCTTCCCGCAGACGCAGACCCAGATCGAGGAAATGATGATCAAGGCACGGCTGCTGCGGCCGATGCTGAACAAGGCGGAGAAGGCGCTCAAGTCCGCAGAGGAGAGCCTGACTCTGAATCCGCGCCATACGACGAACCGACGCCTGCTCGACGTCGACGAGGAGTTCTACAACCGGCTGACCTCTCTCGTGACCCGTACGATCGGCATGACCAGGTCGCTCAGGGACCACTACGACCATTCCCTGCACCTCGAGCCGACCGTGCTGGCGATCACCGTCGAGCTCAGCCGATCAGCACACGACCTCCGGCTCCTCGCCGCAGAGGCCGACTATCCCGACCGGGATCATCTGCCCGTCGCGGTGGAACCGCCGGCCCTCACCGAACCGCTCCTGATCATGACGCCGCATCCGCAGCACTGGATCCTGATCGGTTCGCTCATGGAGGACCTGCGCAGGGTTCGCGAAGAGATCAAGGGCGAGTAGCGGCTCAAAAAAAGGGGCCCCACCGAAGTGGGACCCCTTTTCACGAACCGGGAAGACTACGCCTGGTTGAGGACGGCCTGCAGTTCGATCGTGATGGTGACCTTGTCACCGAGGAGGAAGCCGCCGGTCTCAAGTGCCGCGTTGTAGTTGAGGCCGAAGTCGGCGCGGGTGATCTCGGCCTTGGCCGTTGCACCGGCCTTGTAGTTGCCGTACGGGTCGGTGCCGAAGCCGCCGAACTCGAAGTCGAAGGTGACGGGCTTGGTGACGCCCTTGATCGTGAGGTTGCCGTCGACGAGGAACTCGCCCTTGACTTCACGGACACCGGTGGAGACGAAGTCGATCGTCGGGTAGGTCTCGGCCTCGAAGAAGTCGCCGGTACGGAGGTGGCCGTCGCGGTTGGCTTCGTTGGTGTTGATCGAAGCGACGTCTGCCGAGGCGGTGACGACGGAGTCGAGGGGGTTCTCGCCGGTGACGAAGGTCGCTGCGAAGCTGTCGAACGTGCCCTTGACCTTGCTGATCATGATGTGGCGGATGCTGAAGCCGACCTCGGAGTGGGTCGGGTCGATGGTCCAGGTTCCGGCCTTGTAGCCCGGGATGGTCGTCGCGGTGGTTTCGGTCATGATGCTCCTCAAGTCTGCGTGACGGATGGATCGCCGCCCTCGGATACATGCAAGCGCATAGAGAGCGGGTTTATTCCGGATCGGGGAGAAACTTCCGAAATACTTTCGCCGGACTACACTCGGCCTTCACAGGGGAGGCCGGTCATGCTGCAGCTTCGGGACATCGCGGGCGAGGCCGTCATGCTGCTCGCGGGCGGCCGCTCCATCCTGCTCCAGCTCGCGGATCCGGCGATCGGGCACGGCGTCGCCCACCACAGCGATTTCGAGAACCGGCCCCTCGACCGGCTGGCCGGAACCCTGAGCTACGCCTATGCCGTGACCTGCGGCACTCCCGACCAGGCCAGGGCGGCCGTTCGGCGAGTGAACCGGGCCCACGTTCCCGTCGTCGGCGCGGCGGCGGGCGGAGCGCCCGCATACAACGCCTTCACGCCCGAGCTGCAGCTCTGGGTCGCTGCGACGCTCTACGACTCGGCGATCGGCATGTACGAGCGGGTGTTCGGAGCCCTCGACGAGACCACCGCCGAGTCCCTGTACCGGGAGTACGCGGTGCTCGGCACGGCGCTCCAGGTCCCCGAAGCGCTCTGGCCACACGATCGGGCGGCCTTCGCGGTGTACTGGCAGCAGAGGATCGAGGGACTCCGGACGGACGAGACCACGCGAGAGGTCGCGAGGCGGCTCCTGTACCCCAGCGGTGGGCCGCTCCTGCTGCGCCTGGTGATGCCCCTGGCCCGGCTGGTCACTGTGGGACTGCTGCCTCCCTCCGTGCGCGACCTGTTCGGGCTGTCCTGGTCCCCCCGCAGGCAGCGTCGCTTCGACCGGATGCTGCGCCTCACGACCCGGCTCTACCCGCTGCTCCCCCGGCGCGTCCGGCACTGGCCGCGCGACCACTACCTCGGCTCCCCCGGCGCGTCGTCCGTCCCGGTTCGCGTTCGCTGAACCGGACCCCGCGTCCCCCGTGCCGAGCGATACACTCTCGCCATGGACAGCATGACGGACACCGTTCGCCCCACCACAGTGCAGCACGAAGAGCTCGGCCGTGCCGCGCGGCGGCGGCTGCCGCGGTCGTCGCTCGCCGCCTGGGAGGCCCCGGCCGATCGCGCGGATCCGGTCGGCCTGCTGCTGGGCCAGGCTGAGACGAGGGACCCGTCCCTGATCCCGCTGCGCCACGCGCGGATGGGCGTTTCGCCGTTCACGTTCTTTCGGGGAACCGCCCTCGTGATGGCGCGGGACCTCGCCGCACTGCCAGACACCGGCCTCGAAACCCAGCTGTGCGGCGACGCGCACCTGTCCAACTTCGGTCTGTTCGCGAGCGAGGACCGCCGTGTCGTCTTCGACGTCAACGATTTCGACGAGACCTGGCGCGGACCCTTCGAGTGGGACGTGAAGCGCCTGGCAACCTCGTTCGTACTCGCGGCGGCGGATGCCGGACTACCGGCCGACGTCGGCAGGGCGGCTGCCCTCGAGGCCGCGCGCAGCTATCGCAGCACGATCGAGGACTATGCAAGCATGCCCATCATGCGGGTCTGGTACGACCGGATGGAGTCGAGCCACGTCGAGGCCATCATCTCCGCGTCGACGGGCAAGACCGGTCGCCGAGCGGTCAGGGACAGCGTCGCCAAGGCGGAGACCCGCGACACGTGGTCCGTCGTCCGCAAGCTCACCCGCGTGGTGGACGGGCACCGGCAGTTCCTCGACCAGCCACCCCTGCTGACGAGGATCCCGCTCGCCGGCTCGACGGCCGAAATCGTCGAGACGACCTTCGCCGCCTATCGCGAGTCGCTCAACGACAGCCGCAGGCGCCTGCTCGACCGATTCCACATCATCGACTTCGCCCACAAGGTCGTCGGGGTCGGCAGCGTCGGCCTGTATTCCTGGGTCGCCCTCCTCGAAGGGATCGGACCTGACGATGTGCTCGTGCTCCAGCTCAAGGAAGCCCAGCGGTCCGTGATCGATCGGAGCGACACCGAGCCAGGGTCACCCGGTGGGCCCTCCCACGCCGGCCAGCGCGTCGTCGAGGGCCAGCGGCTGATGCAGGCCTCCGGAGACGTGTTCCTCGGCTGGGCGACGACCCCGCTCGGCGGGCAGTACTACGGGCGTCAGCTGCGGGACATGAAGTGGTCGCCGGACCCTGCGACGTTCACCGCGGCCGGGCTCCTCGCCTATGCCCGGCTGACCGGAACGACGCTCGCCCGGGCCCACGCACGCTCGGGCGACCCGGTGCCCATCGCCGCATACCTGGGCCTGAGCGGCAAAGCCGACCGGGCGTTGGCCGACTTCGCGGTCGCATACGCCGAGCAGGCGACGAGGGACTATTCCGGTTTTGTCGCAGCGATCAGGTCTGGGCGCCTCGTCAGCGCCTAGTAGACCGTGCAGCTTGCAAGACCGTGCAGCCTGGAATACAGTGCAGCCTGGAAGACAGTGCAGCCTAGAAGAAGCCGTCCGGCGTGCCCGCTGCCTTGGTGACCTCGTCGGTGCCGATGTGTGCGGCGGTGAGCTTGGCCATCGCCACGCGGAGTCCCGATTCCATCTGGGCCGCCCAGACCTCGGTCTCCCGGCTTGAAGCATCCGCGACGTCGGCCCGCTTGATCGCGGTTTCCTTCTCGGCGCGCTCGTTCTTGACCTGCTGGATGCTCAGGGTGATTCCGTAGTACGCCGCGACCATCGACGCGATCGGGGTCGCGAAGACGGCGAGGGCGTTGATGCTCTCGCTCGAGACGCCGACGAGGATCATCACGACGAACGCGAGTCCGAGCATCCCGATGGCGGCCAGCACGACGAGCGCCGTGCGGGACGCGCCGCTGCCGCTTGCCGAGACGGCGGGGGCCGGCCGCGGCTGCTTCTCCGGCGGGGCCGAGATGGCCCGGGACCCGGTCTCCGTCCCGACGACCGGCGTCACGGCCGTGTTGTCCCCCGTGTTGTACGGTGTGGTGCGGTTGAAGTTCTCTGTCGGAAAGTCAGTCATGGTGGTACTCCGTCATCCCTGTGGTTTCGGCACGTGTGTGGTTTCGGCGCGTCTGTGTTTTTCTGAAGCGCCGTGTGGGTCTGAAGCTGCGGGCAGCCGCCCGATCCGGCTCAGTCGGCCTGGCCGGACGCGTCCTGCGGGCCAGGCACCTCGTCCGCTGCATCGAGGAAGACCCTTTTGTACGAGCGGCCGTCAGGCAGCTCGATGGTCTGGCTGGCCAGTTTACCCCGGCTCACCCGGAGGTAGACGGCCTGGACGGTGAGACCGAGTCTCGTCGCCGCCTCGGCGACCGAGTATCCGGGCAGTTCGGTCGGCACGGAACTCGGACGGGCCGATCGCTTCCGGCCGGCCTCGAGGCGGGCTGCGATCTCGGAGTCCGACCCGCTCCAGCGCCACCTGGCCGCCGGTGGCTTCAGCCCGGCAGCCTCCGCGATGGCCTCCCAGCCCGTACCGGCGGCGAGGGCGTCCCGCACCGCTGCGAGGGTCGCCGGGTCGGCGTCGAGAGCGAGCAGCAGCCGCCGGATGCCGCGCACGCGGTCGAGCGGGTCCGCTGCGGAGTCAAGGGCCGCGAGTGCGTCCACGGCCGTTCCGGTCTCCTCGGACAGGAAGCGGTCAGCACCGCTCACGAGGACGCCTCGGCGAGGACGAGGACGGAGTGCGGCGCCAGCATGACGGACCCGTCGTCCTCGCGGGAGAGGAGCGCAGGCCCGTCGGTCCCGAAGTCGAGCAGCACGGCGCCGGTCCCGGCCGGCATGCGCCGGGCATCCGCTGCGAGGTTCACGAGGATCTCCGTGGAACCACGGACGAGGCGCAGCCAGGACCCTGCCGCGTCGAAGTCGACGCCGACCCGGTCGAGGCGCGGTTCGGTGAAGGACGGCACGTCGCGGCGCAGTTCTGCGAGCCGTCGATAGAGGCCGAGCATTCGCGCGGGCCCAGGCCGCTCCGCCTCGTCCCAGTCGAGCCGGGACCTCGTGAACGTCTCCGGGTCCTGCGGGTCGGGCACGAGTGCGGGATCCCAGCCCATCCGGGCGAATTCGCTGATCCGCCCGGTCGCGGTCGCCGCTCCGAGTTCCGGTTCCGGGTGCGAGGTGAAGAACTGCCAGGGCGTGGTCGCGCCCCATTCCTCTCCCATGAACAACATCGGGGTGAAGGGCCCGAGGAGGGTCAGGGTCGCGGCGATGGCGAGCTGGCCCGCGTCGAGCGTGCCGGTCAGGCGGTCGCCGATGGCGCGGTTTCCGATCTGATCGTGGTTCTGGCTGCCGACGACGAGACGCCAGGCCGGCATCCGCTGCCTGTCGATCGGACGGCCGTGGCTGCGGCCTCGGAAGCTCGAGAACGTGCCGTCGTGGAAGTAGCCGTGCGTGAGCACCTTGGCGAGGGCCCCGAGCGGGGCGAAGTCGGCGTAGTAGCCGGTCGTCTCCCCGGTCAGGGCGACGTGCACTGCATGGTGGAAGTCGTCGCTCCACTGCGCGTCGAGGCCGTAGCCGCCCGCCTCCGCCGGCGTGATCAGGCGAGGATCGTTGAGGTCGGACTCGGCGATCAGGGTCAGCGGACGACCGGAGAATGCGCTGAGCGCGGCGACCTCCCCGGCCATTTCCTCGAGCAGGTGGGTGGCCCGGTCGTCGCGGAGGGCGTGCACGGCGTCGAGGCGCAGCCCGTCGACGTGGTACTCGTCGAGCCACATCAGGGCGTTGTCGATGATGTGTCGCCTGACCGGATCGGAGTCCGGTCCGTCGAGGTTCAGCGAGGAACCCCAGGTGTTCCCGGCCGCCTCACTGAGGTACGGTCCGAACTCGGGCAGGTAGTTTCCGCTCGGTCCGAGATGGTTGTAGACGACGTCCTGGATCACTCCGATGCCGGCCTGGTGGCAGGCATCGACGAAGCGCTGGTAGGCGGCGGGTCCGCCATAGCCCTCGTGCACGGCGTACCAGAGCACGCCGTCGTAGCCCCAGTTGTGGGTTCCGTTGAAGGCGTTGACCGGCAGGAGCTCGACGAAGTCGACCCCGAGGGACACCAGATGGCCGAGGCGGGCCGCCGCGGCGTCGAGGGTGCCCTCCGGGGTGAAGGTTCCGAGATGCAGCTCGTAGATCGTGCCGCCCGCGAGCTGGCGACCGGTCCACCGCGAGTCCTGCCAGGCGTGCGCGCCAGGGTCGAAGCTGCGGGACAGGGCGTGCACGCCGTCGGGCTGGCGGCGGGAGCGCGGATCGGGGAACGGGCCGGCGCCGTCGATCACGAATCCGTAGTCGCGAGGCTCCGCCCCGGCGTCGGGCGCGCGCAGGCGCCACCAGCCACCGTCCGCCCGGTCCATGGGCCGGATGACCGGTTCCCCGGTGGAGCCGGGGACGGTGGAGCGCAGGAACAGGTCGACCGCCTGGGCGTGCGGCGCCCAGACCTCGACGTCCCCGGCGTCGTGAGTGGGCTCTGCTGAGCTCATCGGTCGGCCTTCCCCGTGACGATCGGTGATTCGATTCCCTGGGCCTGATCCGGGACGAGGAGGGCCACCGGGTAGCGGCGCAGCAGGTCGCTCACGAGGAGGGTGCCGCCGGAGAACCGCTGCCCGGTGAGGACATCGGTCACCGGGATGGCGGCGAGAACGATCGTGGTGTCCCGCCAGCCTCCCGCCGCTGCGAGGCCGAGAGGAAGCCGGGTGGCGACCGTGACGGCGTCGCCGCGGTCGAAGGCGAGCAGGTGTTCTGCGGCGGCGCCGAATGTCGGAACGGGCGCATGGCGGAAGAACCGTTCGGGGGCGTCCCGGCGCTGGCGCAGGGCCCGACTCGTGACGAGCAACTTCGCGGCGCCGCTCTCGTCGACGGGCGGCAGCCATCCGTCGTCGATGCGGGCGAGGATGCCGCGACGCACGGCATAGTCGACGGGGCGCCGGTTGTCCGGGTCGACCAGGGACGTCTCCCAGAGTTCGCTGCCCTGGTAGACGTCCGGTGCGCCCGGCATGGTGAGCTGCACGAGTTTGGCCGAGAGGGAGTTGCTCCAGCCGGCCTCCCGCACCCGTTCGACGAAATCCGTGAGGGCGGCCGTGACAGCGGGGTCGTCGAAGGCCGCCGCGACGAGGTCGTCGAGCTTCGACTCGAAGACGGCGTCTGGGGCGTTCCAGGTCGTGGACGTTCCGGATTCGCGGGCGGCCTTGAGTGCGTATGCGCCGAGGCGTTCGCGGCTGGCGGGCCAGGAGCCGACGACCGCCTGCCAGAGCAGGTTCTCGAGCGGGCCATCGCCGAGTGGCACGTTCGCGCGCAGTGTGTCCAGTGTCGCCTCCCACTCCGCGGGGATCTCGGCGATGACGGTGATGCGGGCGCGGACGTCCTCTCCCCGTTTCGTGTCGTGGGTGGAGAGCGTCGTCATCGAGTCCGGGTAGGTCGCCGCCCTGGCCTGCTGGCGCGTGTGGAAGGTCTCCGCATCGATCGAGAACTCCGAGGGGTCTGCTCCGACCTCGTTGAGCGAGGTGAGCCGGCTGTAGCGGTAGTACGCGGTGTCCTCGACGCCCTTGGCCATCACCATGCCGGAGGTCTGCTGGAAGCGGACGGCGGCGGGGTTCCGCGGATCGGCCAGAACGGCCAGCAGCCTGCCGATCGTTCCGGCGAGGTCGGGCCTGCGGGCGGAGGCGCGCCGGGCGGCCTCGTCGAGCAGCTCGAAGCCGAGCGGAAGGTACGAGCGGTACACCGGCATGGCGGTCAGCAGCTCTGCAAGGCCGTCGATGGCCTCCGGCCCGGGGATCTCGGGGATGAGGCGGGCGATCCGGCGCACCTCCGAGTTCAGGATGCCGTCGGCGATGCCGCGCTTCCGCTCGGAGACGAGCTCGGCCCAGGTGGAGGGACGTCCGTCCTCCCCCGGAGCCGGGGAGTCGTCCTGCAGGCGTTTCTCGAGCGCGTCGAGGGCAGTCCGGCCGGCCGGGTCGACGAAGATCCGGTCGACGTCTGCGAGGGCGTCGTAGCCCGTCGTGCCCCGTGTCGACCAGCTCGTGGGGATGGTCTCGTCGCCCTCGAGGATCTTCTCGACGAGCACGTAGGTTCCGTCTGTCGCCAGGCGCAGCCGGTCGAGGTATCCGCCCGGGTCGGCGAGGCCGTCGGGGTGGTCGACGCGGATGCCCTGGACGAGGCCGTCCCGCACCCAGCGCACGATCTCGCGGTGCGACTCCTCGAAGACCCAGGGGACCTCGACGCGGATGCCGGCGAGGCTGTTCACGGCGAAGAAGCGTCGGTAGTTGAGGTCCCGGTCTGCGCGGCGCCAGTTGACCAGCGTGTAGTGCTGCCTCGAGTGCACCGTCCGGGCGTCGGCGCCGTCGTCTGCCGTGCCGGGGAGGATCGGGAACCGGTGGTCGTAGTAGTGCAGCTCGTCGCCGACGACCTCGAGCCGGTCGAGTTCGCTGCCCTCTCCCGGGGCGTCGTCGCCGAGGGCGGGCAACAGGATCTTCCCGTCGCCCGCTGCCCAGTCGACGTCGAACGCGTCCGCGTAGCGGGAGTCCTGCCCGAAGCGGAGCAGGTCCCACCACCAGGCATTGCGGTGCGGGTCGTCGACGCCCATGTGGTTGGGCACGATGTCGACGAGGATGCCGCGCCCGGCATTCGCCACCGCTGCCGCGAGCCGGCGGAGCCCTTCGGGCCCGCCCCTGGCGGGGTCGATGGCGGCGTGGTCGACGACGTCGTAACCGTGGTCTGACCCGTCGGCGGACGTGAGAAGCGGCGAGAGGTAGATCCAGTCCGCGCCGAGGCCCACGACGTAGTCGAGGATCGCCTCTGCTGCGGCCAGGTCGAAGGCCGCCGTGATCTGCAGCCGGTAGGTCGAGTGCGGGATCCTCATGGTTCGACCGGGTGGTCCGGGTTGAGCGCGAGTGCCGTGGGCGTTCCGGCGAGCCCGGCGAGGGAGGCCGCGACGGAATGGTCGGGGACGACCTCTGGGGCCTCGTATGCACGCAGCACGACCACGGACCGGGACTTGACGGTCTGGATCGCGCCCGCCGGGCGCGGGATCGCATCGGCGCCTTCTCCGGCGGTGTCGACCACGATTTCCCACTGCGGGGCGTAGATCGCCGGGGGCAGCCGGAATTCGACGTCCTCGGCATCCGTGTTGAAGCACACGAGGAAGTTGACGTCGATGACGGGCTGGCCGCGGGAGTCGCGTTCGCGGATGCCGTCGCCGTTGAGGTACATGGCGACCGTGCCCGCCCGGCCCTCGTCCCAGTCCTCCGTGCGCATCTCCGCGCCGTCGCTGTTCAGCCAGACGATGTCGCTCAGTGTGTCGCCATCGGCGGCGAGGGCATTGGGGTGCCCGTCGAAGAATCGGCTGCGGCGGAAGGTCGGGTGGTCCTTGCGCAGCCGGGAGATCGCCGCGGTGAATTCGATGAGCGGCTGGTCTGCCGTGTCCCAGTGGATCCAGCTGAGTTCGGAGTCCTGGGCGTATGTGTTGTTGTTGCCCTGCTGGGTGCGGCCGAGTTCGTCGCCGTGCAGGAGCATCGGCACGCCCTGGGACAGGAGCAGGGTGGTCAGGAAGTTGCGGTGCTGCCTGGCGCGCAGGGCGAGGACGGCAGCGTCGTCCGTCGGCCCCTCCGCACCGGAGTTCCAGGACCGGTTGTGGGACTCGCCGTCGTTGTTGCCCTCGCCGTTCGCGTCGTTGTGTTTCTCGTTGTAGGAGACGAGGTCGGAGAGCGTGAAGCCGTCGTGGGCCGTGACGAAGTTGATCGAGGCCACCGGGCGTCGGCCGGAGTGCTCGTAGAGATCGGCGGAGCCGGTGATCCGCGAGGCGAACTCGCCGAGCGTCGATGGCTCGCCGCGCCAGAAGTCGCGGACGGTGTCCCGGTACTTCCCGTTCCACTCCGTCCATTGGGCGGGGAAGTTCCCGACCTGGTAGCCGCCAGGGCCGACGTCCCACGGCTCGGCGATGAGCTTCACCTGGGACACGATCGGATCCTGCTGGACGAGTTCGAAGAAGGTCGAGAGCTTGTCGACGTCGTAGAGGTCCCGGGCGAGGGCCGAGGCGAGGTCGAACCGGAAACCGTCAACGTGCATCTCGATGGCCCAGTACCGCAGCGAGTCCATGATCAGCTGGAGGACGTGGGGGTGGCGCACGTTGAGGGTGTTCCCTGTCCCCGTGTAATCCATGTAGTACCGCTTGTCGTCGTCCATCAACCGGTAATAGGCCTCGTTGTCGATGCCCTTGAACGAGATGGTCGGGCCGAGGTGGTTGCCCTCTGCGGTGTGGTTGTAGACGACGTCGAGGATGACCTCGATGCCGGCGTCGTGCAGGCTGCGCACCATGCCTTTGAACTCCTGCACCTGCTGGCCGCGATCGCCCGTCGAGGAGTACGCGTTGTGCGGGGCGAAGAAGCCGATGGTGTTGTAACCCCAGTAGTTGCGGAGGCCCTTCTCCTCGAGCGTGCCGTCGTTGACGAACTGGTGAACCGGCATCAGCTCGATGGCGGTGACTCCGAGTTTCTGCAGGTGGTCGATGACCGCCGGGTGCGCAACCCCGGCGTACGTGCCGCGCTGGGACTCGGGGACGAGCTCCATGAGCTCGGTCAGGCCCTTCACGTGGGCCTCATAGATGAAGGATTCGCTGTACGGAGTGCGGGGCGGTCGGTCGCCGAGCCAGTCGAAGAACGGGTTGACCACGACGCCGAGCATCATGTGCGGTGCCGAGTCGTCGTCGTTCCGGGAATCGGGATCGCCGAAGTTGTAGGAGAACAGGGACGGGTCCCAGTCGATCGTCCCGGAGGTGGCCTTGGCGTACGGATCGAGCAGGAGCTTGTTCTCGTTCAGCCGGTGGCCTTCTGCGGGGTTGGAGTCCCCGTGCACCCGGTAGCCGTAGCGTTGCCCCGGCTGGACGAGCGGCAGGTAGCAGTGCCAGATGAACGCACTCGACTCGATGACCTCCACCCGGGTCTCGGTGCCGTCATCGTCGAAGAGACACAGTTCGACGCGTTCAGCCGCTTCGCTGTAGATCGCGAAATTCGTTCCGGTTCCGTCGAACGTCGCTCCGAGGGGGTACGCGGTGCCTGGCCAGGTTTCCAAGGGACTCCTTATGCTGTATTCCGGTGGATGCGCTCACCCCATCGGGCGGGCGACACCCCTTGTACGCTACCGCGTCACGAACCGCCCTGGCTGGAAGATCAGCGCAGCGCGTCCCGAACCAGCGGTGCGACCCGGGTGCCGTACAGCTCGATGCTCGTCATGAGTTTCTCGTGGCTGAGGGTGCCGAGGCTGTACTTCAGGTCGAAACGGGAGAGGCCGAGTCCCTGTGCGGTGACGACGATCTTCGCCGCGACGGTTTCCGGTGAGCCGACGAACAGGGCGCCGTCCGGTCCGGCGTCGTGTTCGAACTGCTCGCGGCTCACGGGACCCCAGCCCCGTTCGCGCCCGATACGTTCCTGCATCGCGGCATAGTGCGGCCACATCTCTTCGCGCGCCTGGGCATCCGTTGCGGCGATGTACCCCGGGGAGTGCTCGCCGATGGGCTGGGTCGGGCGCTTGAATTCACCGAGCGCGCGATGGTAGAGCTCGACGAGGGGCGCGAAGGCGAGCGGCGAGCCGCCGATGATCGCGAGCATGAGCGGGAGGCCGTAGTGGGCGGCCCGGACAACGGACTGCGGGCTGCCGCCGACGCCGATCCAGGTGCGGATGGACCCGGACTCGGTCGGCGGGTACACAGTCTGGTCGCTGAGCGGCGCGCGGGTCTCCCCCGCCCAGGTCACCGGTTCTTCCTTGAGGAGCTCGGCGAAAAGGTGGAGTTTCTCCTCGAAGAGCCGTTCGTAGTCGCCGAGGTCGAGGCCGAAGAGCGGGAAGGATTCGGTGAAGGAGCCGCGGCCGAGAATGACCTCGGCGCGGCCGTTCGACACACCGTCGAGGGTCGCGAACCGCTGGTACACCCGGACCGGGTCGTCGGAGCTGAGCACGGTCACGGCCGAACCGAGGCGGATGCGACTGGTCTGGCCCGCGATCGCCGCAAGCACGACCTCGGGTGCCGACACCGCGAAGTCCGTGCGGTGATGCTCTCCCACGCCGAAGAAGTCGAGGCCGACCTGCTCGGCGAGGACGCCTTCCGCCACGACGTTCCGGAGCACCTCTGCATGGTGCAGGGGTGCGCCGTCGGCGTCCCAGGTCACGTCTCCGAAGGTGTCGAGTCCGAGTTGAATCTCCTGTGCCATGCCATGCTCCTCTGTTGCCGGTCCTGGGGGTGCCGGGTCTGGTCCTGCCGCGCATTCCTGCACGCGCCAACCGGGTACGTATCTATCCTGCACGTGTCTATGCAAATGCATTCACTACCGGAACCCGGCGCACCACGCTGGTATTCCGCCCGGATCGGATTATCGTGTCAGCATCCGTCGTTCACCGCCACGTCGCGACTGATCGCTCCAGGAGCTTCCGCCGCGCAACTCCTGACGAATCGCCCCCGCCCGGCAGAGACCGGGACGGGCTGGTCACCCCTCGGCGTCGAGGTAGTACCACCGCCGGGCGACGCGGGTGAAGCGGCTCGCCTCGTGCTGGGTGCTCCGCACCCCGCCCTGGCGGCAGTGTGCGGTGAATTCGACCACTCCGGCCGAATCGAATGGTCCGCCCTTGTCCGTTCGCTCAATGTCGAGGCGAATCCAGCGCAGGGTCTCGTCCAGTTCGAAGTGCGCGGGCCGGGTACTCGGATGCCAGGTGTCGAGCAGGTAGTCAACGTCGCCGATCGCGAAGGCGGAATACCGCGATCGCATCAGGCGTTCCGCCGTCGGCGCCGGGGTGACGCCGGCGTGCAGCGGACCGCAGCACGCGGAATAGCGTTCGCCGCTCAGGCAGGGGCAGCGTTCAGGGCGTTGCGCGGCCGGATCGGCGCTGAGGTCACGGGGATTCGGCACAGCACCATTATCGCCGCTCCCCGATGACGAGAATCCCGGCAGCTCGATCAGGGCCGCCGGTCAGTGCTGGACGTCCGACTCCGGTTGGGCGCGCAGTTCGGTGGCGTCGTCTCCCCCGGCGACGCCGACCAGCCCAGCGGACTCTCCGGTCTCACTGGAATCCGGCGCGGCCAGCAGGTAGGACACGAACCAGTCGCTCGCGAGGTTCGCCGCTGTGGCCAGGGCCCCCGGTTCCTCGAAGAGATGGGTCGCCCCCTCGATGACGGCGAGCCGGTTGCGGCACCGCATCCGGGTCCTGGCCCGGCGATTGAGGTCGAGCACTCCCGGGTCGGCTCCGCCGACGATCAGGAGCGTCGGGGCCGTGACCTCCGGGAGCCGGTCTCCGGCGAGGTCGGGGCGGCCGCCGCGACTCACGATGGCCGCGAGGCGGTCGTCGGCGTCGGCCGCGGCCCAGAGCGCCGCACCCGCACCGGTGCTCGCCCCGAAATAGCCGATCCGGCATGACCGGGTGTCCGGCCGGTCGAGGAGCCACTCGGTGGCCGCCGCCAGTCTCCCGGCGAGGAGCCCGACGTCGAAGACGTTGGCCCGGTCCGATTCCTCCCCGGGCGTGAGCAGGTCGAGGAGGAGGGTGCCGAGGCCGGCGCGATGCAGCACGTCGGCGACGAACTGGTTGCGGGGGCTGTGCCGGCTGCTGCCGCTTCCGTGGGCGAACACCACGACCGCGGGGGCATTCTCCGGGAGGTACAGGTGTCCCTCGAGGACGACGCTGCCGACCGGGATCTCGACGTCCCGGTCCAGGCCCGACCCACCGGCGTGGCGACCGGTACGGATCCGCCGTGCGGCGGCATCCAGCAGGGCGGTAACTTCGTCGTCGGTCGTGGCCGCGAAGTCGATGTAGTGGTTGCCGACGGCCACGAGCCGCCGCGGGACATGGACGCAGACGAGTTCGTCGAAGCCGCTGAGGTCGAACAGCGATTCCGCCGAGGCCACGGGGACGGCGAGGATCACCCGCTCGGCGCCGTGCAGCCGGGCGACGTCTCCGGCCGCCCTGGCCGTCGCTCCGGTCGCGATGCCGTCGTCGACGATGACAACGGTGCGACCGCGCACGTCGATCCGTTCCCTGCCCTTGCGCAGCTCGGCAACGCGGGCGTCGAGAATGCCCCGTTCGCGGCGTTCGACGGTCGCGAGTTCGTCTTCGCTGATGCTGGCCATCGTGAGGATGTCCGGGTTGAGTTCCCGGACGCCGCCCTCGCCGATCGCCCCCATCGCGAGCTCCGGCTGGAACGGGACCCCGAGCTTGCGGACCACGATCACGTCGAGCGGCGCGCCCAGCACCCGCGCGACCTCTGCGGCGACGGGCACCCCGCCCCTCGGCAGTCCGAGAACGATCGTGTCGGTACCCCGAAGATACTCGAGCCGCTCGGCCAGCTGCCGGCCGGCATCCACCCGATCACTGAACAGGACCATCGCCCCCACCTCCTCTGGACTGCAGAATCGTTCACCATCATGGTCCGGTGCGGCGGATCGCAACAGGGCCGATCCGGGCCGGGCCCGGCCGGACGCCGACTCATACCGCAGCGGGAATGGACCGGGCGAACGGGCAGCCCCGGAGGAACACGGGTGCGACGGCGGAGAATGCCTGTTCAGACCGCGACGAGTGCGCGCAAACCCGGGTGCAGGTCACGCAGGGCGCGCTCGACGCGAGCGTGCAGGGTGAACCCGACGGCGGGGCATCCACTGCAGGAACCGGTGAGACGCACCGTGACGACATCGTCATGCGCCGAGACGAACTCGACGACGCCGCCGTGGGAGCGAATGAAGTCGCCGACCCGCCCGGTGAGCACGGTCAGGGCGGCGGCGGCGAGGTCGGCGTCACGCGTGCCGGGCGTTGTTGGACGGACGGGAACCCACCCCGCGGGATTCGCGAGGGCGGCGTGAAGGGCGCTTCTCACGAAAGCTCCCTGGGACGCCCAGCTGCCGGTCGCGGAGAGGCACGTCGTGACGGCCGCGACCTCGACAGTGAGTGCGGTGAGCACCCCGGTCTCGACCAGGCGACCGAGCTCACCCGGTGCCGACCGGACCTTCCCGGTGAACGCGAGCGTACCGGCCGGCATCACCCAGCGGAGCGCCTCGGGGCGGGAGTCAACGGCTTCCGGGTGCAGCGGGATCATGTCAGGCCGTCCCGGTCGCGAGTGCGACGACGCCGTGGACGACCCACGCCGAGCCCCAGGCCAGCACGAACATGTATCCGAAGGCGATGGCCGGCCACTTCCAGGTGCCCGTTTCCCGCTTCATCACGCTCACCGTGGACATACACTGCAGCGCATAGACGAAGAACACCAGCAGCGCGGCGATCGTCGGGGCGGTGAAGACCCGTTGCCCCGCATGAGCGCCGTCCGTGTACGTCATGGCGGCGAGATCCCCGGAGGGGTTGTCCGGGTCGTCCGCTGCCGCGATCTGGCCGAGCGTGGCCACGAACGTCTCCCGCGCCGAGAGAGAGGCGACAACGCCGATGTTGACGCGCCAGTCGAAGCCGAGCGGCGCGAAGACCGGCTCGACGGCCCGGCCGATCGACGCCGCGGCGCTGTGGTCCATCACGAAGGACGTCACCGCGCCCTCGTCCGTGACATCGACACCGGATGCCGTCAGCTCAGCGGTCGAGTGCAGCGGGAAGTTCAGGAGGAGCCAGAGCACGATCGTCGTCAGCATCACGATCGTTCCGCACTTGCGGAGGAACGCCCGGGAAGAGTCCCACATGGTGAGGCAGATGGACCGCAGCGTCGGGACCCGGTACGGCGGCATCTCCATGTAGAACGGCATCAGGAGGCCGTTCCTGTCCTGCACGGTCTTCACGATCCAGGCAGCGAGCATGGCCGAAACGGCCCCGAGGAAGTACAGGCAGAACATGATGACGCCCTGGGTCTGCAGCGGGCCGATGCGGGACTCCGGGCTCACGAGCATCCCGATCAGGAGGATGTAGACCGGCAGCCGTGCCGAGCACGTCATCAGGGGCGCGCCCATCATCGTCGCGATGCGGTCCTTGGCGGAGGGCAGCGTGCGGGTCGCCGTAATGCCGGGGACCGCGCACGCGAAGGAACTCATCAGCGCCACGAACGCCCGGCCCTCGAGCCCGGCCCTCGACATGATCCGGTCCATCAGGAACGCGGCCCTGCACATGTAGCCGACGCCCTCGAGCAGGGAGATCAGCAGGAACATCAGCATGATCTGCGGGATGAAGACGACGACGGCGCCGACCCCGCCGATGATCGCGTCGCCGAGCAGGCCCGCGAGCCAGGGCACCGGCACGAAGACGTCGACCAGGTCGGCGAGCCAGCCGAAGAAGGTCTCCACGAGTCCCTGCAGGGGCGCCGCGAAGGAGAAGATGATCTGGAAGAAGGCGACCATGACCGCGACGAAGATCGCGGTGCCCCACACGGGGTGCAGCAGCACCGCGTCGATCCGCTGGGTGGTCTTGTCCGGCTGCGCCGGGCGGTACTCGCTCGCCAGGAGGATGGATTCGGTCCAGGCTTCGAGCTCGGCAGGGTCCGTCGGTGGATCGAGCACGGGCCGGGACCAGCTCCGCCAGCCCGCGATCTTCGTGCGGAGTTCGGGGATGCCCACGCGCCGGTTGCCGATGACCCGGACGACCGGCACACCGAGAGCGCGTTCGAGACCGGGAATGTCGAGGCGACCGCCGCGGGTGATGAGTTCGTCGGTGAGGGTCACGGCGATGCACACCGGCCGGCGCAGGCGCAGCACCTGCGACACGAGCCGCAGCGATCGCCAGAGGGTCGTCGCGTCGATCACGACGACCAGGGCGTCGGGCGATTCGACGCCGGTGAGCCTGCCCTGGAGCAGGTCGGTGACGATCTGCTCGTCCGGGCTCACCGGTTCGAGGCCATAGGTACCCGGGAGGTCCTCGACGACGAAGTCCTGGCCGGCAGCGCGGAAGACGCCGACGGACCGGCCCACGGTCACGCCGGGATAGTTGCCGGTCTTCGCCCGGAGACCCGTCAGTGCGTTGAAGATGCTCGTCTTTCCTGCGTTCGGGCTGCCGACGAGTGCCGTGCGGGGAGCGTCGGTGACGACGGTGCCCCCGGTCGGACCGCCGTGGCAGTCCGCCCCGCTCGATGTGTCCGTCACAGTGTCGTGGTCACACGGATACCGCGAGCCTGGGCCAGGCGGAGGCAGATGTCATAGCCACGCACCCGGTACACGGCCGGGTCGCCGAGCGGCGCCCGACGGAGGAGTTCGATCCTGGCGCCGGTGACGAAGCCGAGGTCGCCGAGGCGGCCGGAATACGGGGCTGTCCCCCTGTCCCCCACGTCGACGATGCGGGCAGGCACTCCGATCGGGAGTGCCTCCAGCCCGCAGGGATCCGGCAACGGGAGTGTCGCAGCTGCACGCGATCCATCAACCCGGCTGGTCACTCTCACCGCAGGTACTCCTCAGCGTCGTCCGGCCTCCCCGCAGGGTGCGGAGCGCTTACCCTCAGCCTAGCCGAAGTTAGGAAAGCCTAACCTATGGCTATCGTGCGGCCGGGTGAGGTCGCCTGCTCCCGGAATGCCGGATACTGGGTGCAGAAAGCAGGAGCGAAAATGACAGGGATCACACCCGGGCACTACCGGCACTACAAGGGCAATCTGTACGACGTGATCGGCGTCGCCCGCCACTCGGAGACCGAGGAGGAGCTTGTCGTCTACACGACCCTCTACGGTGATCACGGACTGTGGGTGCGCCCCCTGGCGATGTTCCTGGAATCCGTCACCGTCGACGGCCAGACGGTGCCCCGGTTCGCCCCGATCGACGCCGTCGACAGACCGGAGTGATGTGCGGGGCACCGGCGGCCGAAAGTCAGCGACTCACGTCGCGCGAATAACGGAACTGAGACAGGAAAAGCCCCGACCGAAGTCGGGGCTTTTCCTGTTTTGGTGGATCCGAGGGGATTCGAACCCCTGACCCCCTGCATGCCATGCAGGTGCGCTACCAGCTGCGCCACGGACCCAGATTGTGTTTCAGGTTTTCCCCCGAAACAACTTCTCTAGGCTACTACACGCGGAAGCCTGTTGTGACCACTGTCAGTCCTGGACCTTGTGGACGGGCAGTTCGATCGGGATGACGGGGCAGTCTTTCCAGAGCCGCTCGAGGGAATAGTACACGCGCTCCTCTTCGTGGAAGACGTGCACGACGAGGTCGCCGAAGTCGACGAGAACCCAGCGGCCCTCGGCACGGCCTTCGCGGCGCAGCGGCTTGTGGCCTGCTGCGGTGAGCTGGTCCTCGATCTCGCCTGCGATGGCGACGACGTTGCGTTCGGAGCGGCCGGTGACGATGAGGAAGATGTCGGTCAGTGGGAGAGGGCTGGAAACGTCGATCGCGACGAGGTCCTCCCCCGCTTTCGAGTCTGCGGCGGCGGCGGCCAGCTTGAGGAGCTCGAGAGCGTGGGCAGAAGCGGTCATCGAATGAATCCCTGTGTTAGTGAAAGCGAGTGAAATGGCATTAGAAGAGGTGGAGGAAGTAGCCGACCGCGAACAGGGCCAGCACGCCGACGGCGAGTACGCCGACGGTCACGGTGAGAACGGTGGGCAGGGAGAGTCCGCGCTGTTTCGGCGGGGCCATGACGCCACGGGTCGAGGCGTGGGTGCTCACGGCGCGGCTCGCGCTGACCGGGGCGATCCCGCTGCGGTGACCGCCCTCGTCGAGCTGGTCGAGCATGCGGTCCATCTCGGACGAGTCGTACACGTCGGGGTGCACCCCGGTTTCGCCGAGGCTGCGCGGCAGGTCGATCGAGCCCGTGATCATGATTTCGCCGGTGCTCGTGAGCGGCCCTGAGGTGGTGCCCTGGTGCGGGATCGACGGGAGGATCAGCGCGTTCGTCGTGGTCGGGATGCCGCCGGCGCTCACGCCCTGGTTCATCAATTGATCGAACGGGGCAAGCGCCTCGAACCCGGGCAGCAGGTCGTTCTCTTCACCGCGGTCGAGCGACCAATGACCGACGGGAGGGTGCAGGACGCCGGGACGGGTCTCGCCGAGCGGGCTCGGCACGGCGTCGACCATGAAGGCGATGGGCTTCGGCTCGGCGGGGCGTTCCGGCTGGCGGATGCCGTCAGGAACCTCGGTGCGGACGGCCGGTGCAACGACGGGGCGGGAAGCGGTGAGCGTCGCGACGGCCGCAAGCAGGGAATCCTCTGCCGGAGGCGCACCGGCGGCCTGCAGGGCGCGGAGTTCGCGACGGGTCAGGGTGTGCTCGCGGACCGGAACGTCGCCGGGAGTCTCGGTGCGGGTTTCTCCGGGAGTCTCGACGGCATCTGTCGTAGCGCCGGATTCCGGCGCGGCCGGGGATGCGGTTGCGGTCTCGGCTTCGGCTTCCGCTTCCGCTTCGACTTCCGCTTCCGGGAGGAGCTCAGCGACAATGACGGGTCCGGATTCGGCCGCGGGTCCACCGGTTGACGGCAGGACCAGAAGGGACTCCGGCTCGACGGTGGAGGCATCCGCCGACGGGGCCGCCGGGGCGCCCGATTGCACGGGCTGCGGGTGGTTCGGGGAGTGTTTCTGCGCAGCGGAGGGCGCGTCGGGCTGGTGCCCGTTTGCCAACTCGCGCGCTTGACGACGCGTCAGTGGCGGTGGGTTGGTACCCAACGTCATGCCACACTCCGATACAGATGATGCTTTGAGATGTACTGGACGACCCCGTCGGGAACCAGATACCAGACCGGGAAACCCCGGTTCACGCGTGCACGGCAGTCGGTGGACGATATCGACAATGCCGGAACTTCCAGCAAGCTTACGTCCTGGTTCGGCAATCCCGAAATGGTGAGCTCATGTCCCGGTCGACTCACAGCGACGAAATGGGCGAGATCCCAGAGTTCCTGGACGTCTTTCCAGCTCAGAATCTGGCGGATGGCGTCGGCGCCGGTGATGAAGAACAGTTCGGCATCCGGACGCTGCGCGTGCAGGTCGCGCAGGGTGTCGATCGTGTAAGTCGGACCCACCCTGTCGATGTCGACCCGGCTCACCGTGAAGCGGGGGTTCGACGCCGTCGCGATCACGGTCATCAGGTACCGGTGTTCGGTTTCCGTCACGTCGTTCTTCTGCCATGGCTGCCCGGTCGGCACGAAGACGACCTCGTCGAGGTGGAAGCTCTGAGCCACCTCACTCGCGGCGACGAGGTGGCCGTGGTGGATGGGATCGAAGGTGCCGCCCATGACGCCGATGCGGGGGCGGCGCGCAGTCACGGAGACGGTGTCCCTAGTGCTGGTCGACGCGGCCGTGGGCTGCGGCGTACGCGCGCGCCTTTTCGGCGTGGCGGTTGGCGACATCGCGGTAGGACCAGACGACCCCGCCCAGGGCGCCGAAGGTGGCCAGGGCAATCAGGCCATAGACGAACGTCGGCATATACACTCCATTTCTGCGGGACGGCACGCGTGACGTGCAGTACCGCACCATTCTAGTGGGGCCGTTCGGACTAGGCCCGCACCTGCCCGCTGCCGCGCACGATCCACTTCGTGCTCGTGAGTTCCTGGAGACCCATCGGGCCCCGCGCGTGCAGCTTCTGGGTGGAGATGCCCACCTCGGCGCCGAAGCCGAATTCGCCGCCGTCGGTGAACCGGGTCGACGCGTTCACCATCACGGCCGCCGAATCCACCTCGTTCAGGAATCGTTCGGAGTTGACGATGTCGTTGGTGATGATCGACTCGGTGTGTCCGGTCGAATACCGGCGGATGTGCGCGAGCGCGTCGTCGAGCCCTCCAACGACGGCGACGGCGAGGTCGAGGCTCATGTATTCCGTTTCCCAGTCGAATTCGGTCGCGGGGACGGCGTCGGGGAAGAGCGCCTGCACGCGCGCGTCTCCGTGGATGGTGACTCCTGAGGCGGCGAGGCGGCCGAGGACGGCAGGCAGGAGGCGATCGGCGGCGCCCTCGTGCACGAGCACGGTCTCGACGGCGTTGCAGACGCTCGGGCGTTGCACCTTGGAGTTGTGCACGATCTCGACGGCCCAGTCCCGGTCGGCGCTCTCGTCAAGGAAGATGTGCACGACACCGGCGCCGGTCTCGATGACGGGGACCGTGGACTGGGTGACGACGGCAGCGATCAGGCCGGCGCTTCCGCGCGGGATGAGCACGTCCACCTGGCCGCGGGCCTGCATGAGTTCGGTGGCTCCCTCTCGCCCGAAGGGATCGATGGTCTGCACCAGTTCCCCCGGCAGGCCGACGGATTCGATGGCCGTCTGGAGGAGGGCGACGAGGACCCGGTTCGTGTTCTCGGCAGCGGATCCCCCGCGGAGGACGACGGCGTTGCCGCTCTTGAGCGCCAGGGCGGCGATGTCGACGGTCACGTTGGGCCTCGCCTCATAGATGACACCGACGACGCCGAAAGGCACCCGAATCTGGCTGATCTTCACGCCGTTGGGCAGGCTGCTGCCGCGGACGACCTCGCCGACGGGGTCGGTCAGGAGAGCGATCTGGAGCACGGCGTCCGCGAGGGCGGCCACGCGGTCCTCGTCGAGGGTGAGCCGGTCGAGGAGGCCCGCGCTGAGCCCGTTGGCGGCGCCGGCCGAGAGATCGTCGCGGTTCGCCGCCAGAATGTCGGCCGTATTGCGGCGCAGGGAGTCCGCGATCGCGGTGAGCGCCCTGTTCTTCTGCAGCGTCGGAGTGGACGCGAGGACGATCGACGCGCGCCGTGCCGAATCGAGGGTCAGGGTGAGCCGGAGGGAGTCGACGGGTGACTGCAACATGCCGGTAGTTTACGGCACCGTGCGGGTCCCCGCAGGGCAGGGACCGGACGGATTACGGCTGGGGCGTCGGTTCGAACCAGGTGCCGACGTGGTCGCCGCGCAGGGCCTGGGCGACGAGCCCGGTCGAGGTGACCAGCACGGCCGTTCCGGCCTCCGCGGCGATACGGGCCGCTGACACCTTGGTCCCCGCTCCACCGGTGCCGACGCCGGAGGCGCTCGCGCCGAATTCCACGCCGGGGAGCCTGTCCCCCGCCGCGATGTGCGGGATGCGTTCCGCCCCCGGCAGGTGCGGCGGGCGGGTGTACAGCGCGTCCACGTCGCTCAGCAGGACGAGGAGGTCGGCTCCGATCAGGGTCGCGACGAGTGCGGCGAGCCGGTCGTTGTCGCCGAAGCGGATCTCGTGGGTCGCGACGGTGTCGTTCTCGTTCACGATCGGGAGGATCCGCAGCCCGAGCAGCCGGTTCATCGCGCGGCGCGCGTTGGACCGGTGTGACGGATTCTCAAGGTCGCCTGCGGTGAGCAGCACCTGTCCGGCGATGATCGAGTAGCGACGGAGGCTGTCCTGGTAGCGGAAGATGAGCAGGTTCTGCCCGACAGAGGCGGCGGCCTGCTGGGTCGCGAGGTCGGTGGGCCGTTCCTCGAGGTTGAGGTACGGCATCCCGGTTGCGATCGCACCGGAGGAGACCAGCACGATCTCCGCGCCGCGGGCGTGCGCCTCGGCGAGGGCATCGACGAGCGGGGTGATCTGCGACACGTTCGCACCGCTGATCGAGGAGGACCCGACCTTCACGACGATGCGTGCGGCCGTCTTGATGTCATCCCGCTCGAGCACGCTCACTCGGAGTCTTTCTCGCTGCCTTCGGAGCCGGCCGGTGCGCTCTCGCCGTTGTACTCGACCTCGCCGGACGTCCACATTCCGGCGTCGCGTTCGCGGATGAGCTCGGCGCGGGCGGCCGCCTTGGCGTCCATCCGGCCGAAGTATTCTTCGCGGCGTTCGCTGCTGGTGCGGCGCTTCGAGTCGTCGAGGCGGGTGTCCGTGCCCCGGGGGGCTGTGATGAGTTCCGCCGTCGAGGTGAGCGTGGGCTCCCAGTCGAAGACGACACCGTTTCCGGCGCCGATGATGACGGTCGAGCCGGCGACGGCTCCGGCCTTGAACAGTTCGTTCTCGATGCCCAGCTTGGCCAGGCGGTCCGCGAGGAAGCCGACGGCCTCGTCGTTGGTGAAGTCGGTCTGCTGCACCCAGCGCTCGGGCTTGGTGCCGATGATGCGGTAGATGTTGCCGAATGAGCCGCCCTCGACCTTGACGATGAAACCGCTGTCGTCGACGGCCTTCGGGCGGATGATGATGCGCGGCTTGGCGGCAAGGGCTGCGGCGGACTCGACGCGGCCGGCTTCGACGAGTTCGGCGAGGGCATAGTTCAGCTGGCGGAGGCCCTCGTGGCTGACGGTCGAGATCTCGAACACGCGGTAGCCGCGGCCTTCGAGGTCCGCCTTGACGAAGTCTGCGAGTTCGCGGGCTTCCGGAACGTCGATCTTGTTGAGCGCGACGAGCTGGGGACGGTCGAGGAGAGGTTTCTGGCCTTCCGGAACCGGGTAGGCGCCGAGTTCTCCGAGGATCACGTCGAGGTCGCTGATCGGGTCGCGGTCGGGGTCGAGGGTCGCGCAGTCGAGGATGTGCAGCAGAGCGGTGCAGCGTTCGACGTGGCGCAGGAATTCGAGGCCGAGGCCCTTGCCCTCGCTCGCGCCCTCGATGAGGCCGGGAACGTCGGCGACGGTGTAGCGCACCTCGCCGGCGTCGACGACGCCGAGGTTCGGGAACAGGGTCGTGAAGGGGTAGTCGGCGATCTTGGGCCGGGCGGCGGACATGGCCGCGATCAGGCTGGACTTGCCTGCGGAGGGATAGCCGACGAAGGCGACATCGGCAACGGTCTTGAGTTCGAGCTGGACGTCGCCTTCCCAGCCGTAGGTGCCGAGGAGCGCGAAGCCGGGGGCCTTGCGCTTCGAGGAGGCGAGTGCGGCGTTGCCGAGACCGCCCTGGCCGCCGGGGGCGACGACGATCCGGAAGCCCGGTTCGGTCATGTCGGCGAGCTCGTTGCCGTCGACGTCCTTGACGACGGTGCCGAGAGGCACGGAGAGTTCCATGATTTCGCTGCTGAAGCCGGCACGGTGGTCGCCCATGCCGGGGCCGCCGTTGACGGAGCTGCGGTGCGGGGACCGGTGGAAGCCGAGGAGCGTGGTCACCTGGGGATCGGCGACGAGGACGATGTCGCCGCCGTTTCCGCCGTTTCCGCCATCGGGGCCTGCGAGAGGCTTGAACTTCTCCCGCTTGACGGACACACAGCCGTTGCCGCCGTTGCCCGCGCGCAGGTGCAGCGTGACCTGGTCAACGAATGTGGCCATGGGGTGCCCCTTTCAGGTGGCGTAAAACAAGCAGAGGGCGAGCCGAAGCCCGCCCTCACGCTTACAGATTGTGGATGCCTAGGCGGCAGCCACCACGATGTTGACGACCTTGCGGCCACCCTTCGCGCCGAACTCGACCGAGCCGGCCTCGAGGGCGAACAGCGTGTCGTCGCCACCGCGGCCGACGTTCACGCCGGGGTGGAAGTGGGTGCCGCGCTGGCGGACGATGATCTCGCCCGCTCCGACAACCTGACCACCGAAGCGCTTCACGCCGAGGCGCTGGGCGTTGGAGTCGCGACCGTTGCGAGTGGAACTCGCACCTTTTTTGTGTGCCATTTGTTCTGCTCCTCGGGCCTAGGCGATGCCGGTGACCTGAACGCGAGTGAGCTCCTGACGGTGCCCCTGACGCTTCTTGTAACCGGTCTTGTTCTTGAACTTCTGGATGACGATCTTCGGGCCGCGGAGGTCGTTGAGGACCTCGGCGGTCACGGTGACTTTGGCCAAAGACTGCGAGTCAGAGGTGATCTTGTCGCCATCGACGAGGAGCACTGCGGCCAGCTCGACGTTGCCGTCCTTGTCAGCCTTGATTCGGTCCATCGTTACGATGGTCCCGACCTCTACCTTCTCCTGCCGCCCACCGGCGCGCACAACTGCGTAAACCACGTTACGTACCTATCTCTGGGGAGCCGCGAGGCCCCGATTCCTATGATGGAAAGTTACTGCGTCAACGGGCCAAGTCGGCCCGTCTCTGTCAGAAAACCTTAGGTGTCAGCGCGGACTCAGGCCCAACGCACACCAACAGTCGACTCTAGCTGATCGACCGGCCCCCGGTCAAACTGGGGCTGGGACCAACCGGGTGATCGTCTGCTCCCCCGGCACAAGGCCGCCGGAACATACAATCATGGGATGACCGTGTTGATAGATCAGCCTACATGGCCCGCGCACGATACGGTCTGGTCGCACCTCGTCAGCGACGTGTCGCTCGAAGAATTGCACGATTTCGCCGCCGCGAACGGCATTCCACGGCGCGGTTTCGACCTGGACCACTACGACGTGCCCGCGCACCGCTACGAGGCCCTCGTGGCGGCTGGGGCACTTCCCGTGGGCAACAGGGAGCTCGTGCTGCGCTTGCGCGCGAGCGGGCTCCGCGTGTCCGGACGGGAACGTTCGGGCCGCTGAGCAGCAGCGGTCCGGCTGCGTGTGAGCATCAGCGGTCCGGCGTGTCCCGGCGTGTCGCGGACCGGAAAACGGCGGCCGGCCGCAGTCGCCCGCCCG
>NZ_JASJVI010000008.1:0-84738 GCF_035019865.1 Cryobacterium sp. 10I5 | reverse complement strand
GCTTGGGGTGGCGGGGGTGGGGTTCGTCATCAGTGGGCTCCTCCCAGCACGGCGGCGGCGCTGGCGAGCAGGATGCCGACCGGGTTCGCGACGAAGGCGACGACGGCGCAGGTCGCAAGAGCGAGCACGAGGGGCAGCAGCGGCCCGTGGGTCGACCGGTCCGGTGCGATCACGACGTCGACGACGTCCACGGCGACGGTGTCGGGGAACGGGGAGGTCACGCGGATGTTGGAGGTCATGGGGAAGGGTTCGGGGGCGCCTGCGCCGGTGGTGCCGTCGATATCGGCTTCTACCTCGCGCCGCGACAGGATCGTGGCCGCACGGTCCGCCTCCGATTCGTCGCCCGGCGCGGTCGGGTGTGCCGTTGTCGCTCCCGGCGCGTGGTCCGGCAGGGTCGGCGGGGTGTGGTCTAGGGAATCGTGCGGTGAACCGATCGTGAGCGCGACGGTGAGCCGGGTGAGGCTCGCGAAGATCACGAGGAGGAGGACGAGGGCGATACCGACGACGATGCCCATGCCTGCGGACCAGCCGGCGAGGATGATGCCGACCTCCGAGAAGAAGATGCTGAACGGGGGAAAGCCGAGGAGGGCCGCCATCGCGACGAGCCACGGGATCGCAAGGCCGGGGCGGCGCACGAGCAGCGCCCGGACGTTCGCGATCTTCGGCGTGCCCTCGACCTCGAGGATCCGGCCGGAGACGACGAAGAGGGTCGCCTTCACGAGGCCGTGGCCGAGCATGTAGAGCAGCACCGCCGGAAGGGCGGCGGCGCCGATTGCGGCGCCGATCGCCATCAGGCCCATGTGCTCGATGCTCGAGTATGCGAGCATCCGCTTGAAATCGCGCTGGCGGATCAGTAGGGCGGCTGCGACGAACAGGGAGAGCAGGCCGGCCACGCTGAGCATCGCCCGGAGGAAGTCCGGGCCGATCACGGCGTCTGTGATGGTCTGCACCCGCAGGATCGCGTAGAGCGCCACCGCGAGCAGCACACCGCTCATCAGGCCGGACACCGGTGCGGGGGCCTGGCTGTGGGCGTCCGGCAGCCAGCTGTGCATCGGTGCGAGACCGGCCTTGGTGGCGAAGCCGAGCACCGCGAGGGCGCCGCCCGCGCGGACGAGGGCGGGGTCGAGCGGCAGGCCAGGCTGGCTGAGCACGAGCCAGGACAGCGTAGCCTCTCCGGTGGCCCGGGAGGCTGCGTAGATGAGGAGGATGCCGAGCAGGGCGATCGCGACGCCGACGGAACCCAGGATCACGTACTTCCAGGAGGCCTCGAGCGACTTGCCGGTGCGGTGCGCGCCGACGAGGAACGCGGTCGTGATCGTCGTCGCCTCGATCGAAGCCCACATCAGGCCGATGTTGTCTGCGACGACGGCGAGC
This sequence comes from Cryobacterium sp. 10I5, assembly GCF_035019865.1. Lineage (NCBI taxonomy): Bacteria > Bacillati > Actinomycetota > Actinomycetes > Micrococcales > Microbacteriaceae > Cryobacterium > Cryobacterium sp. 10I5. Next base: position 83,364 of record NZ_JASJVI010000008.1, on the reverse strand, counting down.
GACATGGCGGCGAGGAACACCGAGATCAGGCCGTCGTATGACCCCGCCCAGCGTGCGGGAGTCTGCGAGTGGCCACCGCCGCCGAGTCCGCCCCAGGTCGCGACGAGGCCGATGGCGCCGACGACCGTGAGGAGGTAGGCCGAGAGGGCGTCGGCGCGGAGCACGCCGCCGAGCGTCGGCACCTGGTCGTGCAGCACGGCGACGTCGAGGAGGATTCCGGAGCCGAGCACGGCCAGGCTCGAGGCGATCGGGCCGAGCCGACGCAGCGGCGCGGACGGAACCGTGAGGCTCAGGAGCGCGAACAGCACCGGGAAGGCGAGCGGGGTCCAGAGGGCGAAGGACAGGGACGATGCGAGGGACGGGGCCATCAGTCGTGCAACTTTCTCAGCTGGTCGATGTCCGTATTGCCGAACTTGTTGTGCATCCGCCCCGCAAAGACGTAGAGGATCATCACGACGAGGAGCACGTCGAGGGAGATGCCGAGCTCGAGCACGAGCGGGACGCCCCCGCTGGTCAGGAAGGCGACGGTCGCGATGCCGTTGTCGAGCACGAGGAAGCCGATCAGCTGCGAGCGCGCCTGGCGGCGCGTGACGAGGAGCAGGAAGCCGATCAGCACCATGGCGAGCCCGATCGGGGCGGCGTGCGCGGAGATGCTGGTGTCCCGGGCGAGCACCCGGCTCGAGACGACGTAGGCGAGGATCGTGAGCAGGGCCACGGTCAGGAGCGAAGCCGTGGGGTTGAGGCGCGGGGCCTCATCCGTTCGGGTCGTCGCCTTCGACTCGTGGGCGAGCACCCACGGCAGGCCGAGGCCCTTGACGAGCAGCACGAGCACGGCCACGAGGATGACCTCGAGCTCGCCCTTCTGCACGCCGATCACGGCGACGAGCGCGGCGAGGGCGAGGCCCTGCACGGCGAGCAGGCGGATCGAGGCGAGCATCGAGTGCCGCCAGACCATCAGCGCGCTCGTGAGCAGCAGCGTGCCGGTGCAGAGTCCGATGAGTTGCGGGTAGGTGGTTTCGAACACGGATGCTCCTAAGCGACCAGGTAGGAGGCGGTCACGGCGAGCAGGGCGAGGGCGAACGACCCCGCGAGAAGCTCGGGCACGCTGAACAGGCGCGCCTTGGCGAGGAAGACCTCGCCGACGCTCAGCGCGGTGCCCAGGGCGAGCACCTTGGCGGCAACGAAGAAGGCGCCGAGGAGGAGGCCCGGAACGGTGAAGTCGGTGAGCACGCCCCACGGCACGATGAGGTTGCCGAGCAGGCCGAGCAGGGCGGCGAGCTTGAGCCAGGAACCGAGCTCGAGCCAGGCCAGGTCGCGACCGGAGCTCTCGAGCACCATGGCCTCGTGCAGCATCGTGAGCTCAAGGTGGGTCGAGGGGTTGTCGATGGGCAGCCGGCTCGTCTCGGCCATGATCGCGATCGCCAGGGCGACCATCGCGAGCAGGCTCACGGGGGAGATGATCACGGCGGGCGTCTGGAGCCGGGTTTGCACGATGAGCGACAGGGTCGAACTGCCGGCCGGGATGGAGAGGGCGTAGATCGAGAGCAGCAGGGTCGGCTCGACAAGGGCCGCGACCGTCATGTGCCTGCTCGAACCCATCCCGCCGAACGCGGTGCCGCCGTCGAGGCCGACGAGGGCGAGCGCCACGACGCCGATCAGCATGACCGAGACGATGACGAAGAGGTCGCTCGGGATGAGGGGGAGCGCGAGGGTGCCGACGAGGGGGAGCAGCACGCAGAGCAGCAGGCTCGAGACGAGCAGCACGATCGGGCCGACGGACAGCATCCAGCTCGAGTCCGCCGCGTGCACCGGTTCCTTGGCGAGCAGTTTGCGCACGTCACGCCAGGGCTGCCAGATTCCGGCGCCCGCCCTGCCCTCGAGCCGGGCGCGGACCTGGCGGATCACGCCGATCAGGAGCGGGGCGAGGAAGATGAAGAGCGCTAGCTGCAGCACGGCCATCAGGATCGGGGCGCCGATGCCCGCCCAGGTGAGTTCGACGGCGCGCGCAGCGGTGCCCGTGCTCGCGCCCGGCATCGTGCCCAGGACGAGGCTCACTGCCGTGCCGACGGGCATCACAGGGACACCGCGATCAGCACGACGAGCAGGGCGGCGAACGAATAGCCGAGGTAGCGGTGGATGCTGCCGTCCTGGGCGCGCCGGGCGAGGACGCCGAAGCGCTGGGCCGCGTTCAGGACCGGGCGGTAGAGCCGGGTTTCGATGACATCGGAGACGGTCTGTTCGACGTGCACCTTCTCGACGAGGTAGCGGGATTCGCCGACGTGGGTGACCTCGACGTCGCGCGACGGCCGGAGCACGTCGTCGAACACCCGCACGAGTGGTTCGGCGTATGAGGTCGCGGTGTACTGCATCCGCGGCCGGAGCCGCGAGCCTCCGCCTGCCCACGGCAGCGGGTCGACCCGGGTGGGGTGGCGGCGGGAGCCGAGGGCGACGATCACGAGGATCGGTACGAGCACGAGTGCCGCGAGGATGACGAGGGTGCCCGGGTCGAGCACGACGTCGATGCCGGCGAAACTGACGCCGGCGAGGCCGACGGTACGTACGTCGGGAACGATGGCGGGGCCGACGGCTGCGGCGATTCCCGCGGAGAGCGGGCCGGGCACGAGGCCGAGGCCGACGACGGCGAGGGCGCCGAGCGCGAGCGGGATCCGCATCACCCAGGGCACCTCGCAGGCGATGCTCGCCTTCCGGGAGCGCGGCCGGGCGAGGAACGCGATGCCGTATGCCTTGACGAAGGTGAGCAGGGCGAGGCCGGCGGTGAGGGCGAGCACGGCGACGGCGAGCGGCATCGCGATCGACGCGGCGACGGAGACGACCTCGCCGTCGAGGCGGGCGCCGTGGATCAGGGACTGCAGCAGCATCCATTCGGCGACGAAGCCGCTCGTGATCGGAAGTGAGGCCGCGCTGAGGCTCGCGAGGCCGAACGCGCCGGCCGTCCACGGCATCCGCTTGCCGAGGCCGCCGAGCCGGTCGAGGTTGAGCTCGCCGGTCGCGTGGGCGACGGCGCCCGCGCCGAGGAAGAGGGTCGTCTTGAACGCGGCGTGACTCACCATGAGGAGCAGTGCCGCGACGAGCGCGGCGTCGGCGGCCGCCGTCGCGTGGTAGCCGCGCAACAGCACGGATGCCCCGAGGCCGAGGAAGACGAGCCCCATGTTCTCGGTGGTCGAGTAGGCCAGCAGCACCTTGAGGTCGCTCGCGACGGAGGCCTGCAGGATTCCATAGACGGCGGACACGCCGCCGAGCACGAGGATGAGCACGCCCCACCACGGCGGGCCGGAGGGCAGCAGGCGCACGCAGACGAGGAGCGCGCCGTAGACGCCGATCTTGACCATCGCACCGCTCATCGCCGCGGCGACATGGCTCGGCGCCTCCGGAAGCACCCGGGGGACCCAGACGTGCAGCGGCACGAGTTCCGCCTTGCCGCCGAAGCCGAGGAGGAGGAGCACGAACGCGAGGTTCGCCGGCCAGGAGCCTTCCTGCACGGTCGCGAGTGTCTGGAAGCCCGTGCCGCCGGTGGCCGCGACGAGCACGCCGAAGCCGGCGAGAACGAAGAAGAAGCTCAGCTGGGACATCGCCGAATACCAGATCGCGGCGGAGTAAACGGTGCTCCGGCTCGCGTGGTCGGCGAGGAGGAGCACGGTGGAGCCGAGGGTCATGATCTCCCAGAGCAGCAGGAAGGACAGGACGTCCGTCGCGGCCGGTACCAGCTGCATGCCGCCGAGGAAGACGGCCATGGCCGCCCACGAGGTGCGGGAGGCCTCCGCGCCGCGGGCCGAGCCGATCCCGAAGAGGGAGACGAGGGCGCCGACCGCGGAGACGACGAGCATGAACAGGCCGCCGAGCCGGTCGGGGGAGAGCACGAGGGGGTCGATCGGGAGCGCGAGCGGGATGTTCAGGGCGCCATTCGCCCCACCGAGTGCGGCAGCTCCCGTGACGATGCCCGCGACACCGAGAAGGGCGCAGAGCGCGCCGGTCGCGCGGGAACGCCAGGACACGGGGCAGAGCAGGCCGGTCGCCACAGCGGCGAGGGCGAGCAGGGCCTGGAGGACGAGGCCGGACTGGACGACGTTCATCGGCCGGTCATCCGGCGGAGGGCGTCGACGATGGCGGCCGGCTCGGGCGGAGTGCCGGGGACGGCGAGGTCGACGTGCACGAAGTCGGACACGGAGCCGGCGACACCGTAGCCGTCTGCGAAGACGCCGCCCGTGATCGCGCAGTCGCCGACGGCGATGATAAAGCGGGGGGTGGGGGTCGCGACGACCGTGCGCCGGAGCGGTTCGATCATGTTCCGGGTCACCGACCCGCAGATCAGCAGCACGTCAGCATGCCGGGGCGAGGCGACGAGCCGCACGCCGTAGCGCTCGACGTCGTAGACCGGGCCGAAGGCGCTCGACACTTCCTGGGCGCAGTCGTTGCAGCCGCCGGCGTTGATGAAGCGCACCTGGATGCTCCCGCCGAAGATCCCGGCGCCGGGGAAGAGGGCGGGGGCCGGCGGAGCCTGCTCCGCGATCCGTCCGCTGCGACGGATGAGCGAGGTCAGTTTGGTGACGCTCATCGGGGGACCACGCCGCGAAACATCATTACTTCTTTATATACCTATATGATGAATTTATCAAATAGATTGTGGACAAGGCGCGGCGTGGACAAGGCGCGGCGTGGACAAGGCTCGGTGCGGGGCGGTCGTCCCGCCGGGCTCAGGCCTCGTCGTCGATATCGACGTCGACACGGTTCGCCGGGCCGCGCTCCCGGGTGACCCGGTCGAGCAGCGGGGTGATCCGATAGGGGATCAGCTCGCCCATGGCGAGTGAGGTCTCCGTGCGGTCGACACCCTCGCACGCGAGGATGGTGCCGTCGATGCGGAACAGGTCGTCGGCATCCGTGCACACGACAAGAACGAGCAGGTCTGTCGATCCGCTCATGCCGTGCGCCTGGACGATCTCAGGGATCTGGGTGAGTTCTGCGACGATCTGGCTGAGCCGCTTCTGCTGCAGGTGCACCTGGATGAACGCCGTCAGAGGGTGGCCGAGGGCGATGGGATTGATGCGGCGATCGAAGGCCAGGAAGGCGTTGGATTCCTCGAGGCGCGCCATCCGTGCCTGCACGGTGTTCCTGGACAATCCCAGCCGCTGGGCGAGAGCGACGAAGGTACTGCGCGGCTCGACGCAGAGGGCGCGGAGGAGTTGGAGGTCGACCCTGTCCAGACTGTGCATAACGCATGAGATTAGCACGCAGAAGGCCCACAGAATAGGGCAAAGTGACTAATGGGACGCCCCGTAAGGGCGCATCCGCTCGGGGTGCGTGGCGCGGACGCGGTCGGGCACCCGGTCGCTCCCCGGCGGTTTTAGCGGGGCCCGTTCTCTTGACCGGCGGCAGCCGCCGGAGCAGAGTGAGGTGCATGAGCGCAACCGGTTCGATCCAGAGTCCCGCGCAGACCGCCGCCGTGCTCGGGGGCGGCCCGTTCGTGCACCTCGACGGCGCGCTGCATGCGAGCTACCGCACGAGTGATTTCGCCTCGGCGGTGCGTCTCCTCGACCGCGTCGCCGAGGCGGCGGATGCCGCGGGGCACCACCCCGACGTCGAACTCGGCTACGGCAGGGTCGCCTTCCGGCTCCGCTCGCACGACCTCGGAGGCGTGACCGAACGCGACCTCCGGCTCGCCCTGCAGATCCAGGCGCTCGCGAACGAGCTCGGTGCGGAAGGTCTGGTCGTGACGCCTGCCCGCTACGACGTCGCGATCGACTGCACGAATGCCGACTCGATCCGCCCGTTCTGGCGCGTGGGCCTCGGGTACGTCGAACTGGCGGCGGACGGGGACGGCGACGTCGACCTTGTCGACCCGGCGGGACACGGGCCGCGGGTCTGGTTCCAGCACATGGAGATCACCCGGAGCGACCGGAATCGTATCCATCTCGACGTCTACGTGCCCGGCGACGACGCCGAGGACCGGGTTCGCGCGATCGTCGAGGCCGGGGGCACGCTGCTCACCGACGAGCACGCCCCCGAGTGGTGGGTGCTCGCCGACGTCGAGGGCAACGAACTCTGCGTCTGCACCTCGAGCTACTGAACCCGGAAGCTACTGAACCCGGAAGCTACTGGACCCAGGAGCTCCTGAAACCGGGTCAGGCGGCGGCGGAGGCGAGCGTCTTCTCGATCGCGCCGACGAGTTCGGGAGATTCGGGTTCGACGGTCGAGGCGAAGCGGTCCACGATCTCGCCCTCCGAGTTCACGAGGAACTTCTCGAAATTCCACTTGACGAGGCCGGGCAGCAGGCCGGACTTGAACTTGGTGAGCTGGGCATAGAGCGGATGCTGGTGCTTGCCCCGCACATCCACCTTGTCGGTCATCGGGAAGGTGACACCGTAGTTGAGCTGGCAGAACGCCTCGATGTCGGCGGCCTCCCCGGGCTCCTGGCCCATGAACTGGTTGCACGGCAGGCCGAGGACGACGAGGCCGTCGTCCTTGAACCGGTCGTAGAGAGCCTCGAGGCCCGCATACTGGGGCGTGAAACCGCACTTGGATGCGACATTGACCACGAGAACGGTCTTGCCGCGGAAGTCGGCGAAGGTCGTCTCCGTGCCGTCGATGAGGGTGAGCGGGGCGTCGTACAGGGGGGAAGAAGAAGGCATAATCGCAGGCTATTAGCGAAGTCTCCAAGACGGCTGGGGATGGCTCGGGGACGGCCTGGCGACTGCAGGAGGCGGCGGGCGGCCCGCATGCGGTAGAATTGTGCTTTGACAGCGCGATTCAACGGCCATCCACAGCTGCGCTTTCACTTCACGCTCTGCGGTTCCACACACCCGGATGGCTTTCCACGGCTTCGCCTAAGTCGAATGAGGCTCACGGCCTCGCGACCTGACGCGCGCATCACCTTTTGATTTGCATAACCCCGTCACCACGGCTGCCGGATAGACCCGGCGCCGGCTATGAGACCGGCTGCCCTGTGCGCGGTTTCGCCAAGAAATGAGTTTATTTAATTGACTAAGCACGAACTCGACCTGAACAGCCCGCCGTCCCTCGTTAAGCGGGGACTGCGCGTCATCCCCCTCGGCGGCCTCGGCGAGATCGGTCGCAACATGACCGTCTTCGAACACAAGGGCAAGCTGCTCATCGTCGACTGCGGGGTGCTGTTCCCCGAGGAGACCCAGCCCGGCGTCAACGTGATCCTGCCCGACTTCTCCTACATCCGCGGCCGGATGCAGGACGTCGTCGCCGTCGTCCTGACCCACGGCCACGAGGACCACATCGGCGGTGTGCCCTACCTCCTCCGCGAGCGTGCGGACATCCCCGTCGTCGGCAGCGAGCTCACCCTCGCCTTCGTGAGTGCCAAGCTCGAAGAACACCGGATCACCCCGAAGCTCCAGCAGGTCAAGGAAGGCCAGCGTCGCAGCTTCGGCCCGTTCGACCTCGAATTCCTCGCGGTCAACCACTCCATCCCCGACGGACTCGCCGTCGCGATCCGCACCGAGGCCGGCCTCGTGCTCGCGACCGGTGACTTCAAGATGGACCAGTTCCCCCTCGACAACCGCCTCACCGACCTCCCCGGCTTCGCCCGTCTCGGCGAAGAGGGCGTCGACCTCTTCATGACGGACTCGACCAACGCCGAGGTTCCCGGCTTCACGATGACCGAGGAAGACATCCGCCCGGCCATCGACTCGGTCTTCCGCACCGCACCGCGCCGCATCATCGTGTCGAGCTTCGCGAGCCACGTGCACCGCATCCAGCAGGTCATCGACGCCTCGGCGAGGCACAACCGCAAGGTTGCCTTCGTCGGCCGCTCGATGGTGCGCAACATGGCCATCGCCGAGAAGCTCGGCTTCCTGCACGTCCCGAAGGGCCTCATCGTCGACGTCAAGGCGCTCGAGCGGATGAAGGACAGCCAGGTCACGATGATCTGCACCGGGTCCCAGGGCGAGCCGATGGCCGCCCTCTCCCGGATGGCGAACCGCGAACACACCATCAAGATCGGCGAAGGCGACACCGTCCTCCTGGCGAGCTCCCTCATCCCCGGCAACGAGAACTCGATCTACCGGGTCATCAACGGCCTCACCCGCTGGGGAGCCAACGTCGTGCACAAGGGCAACGCCAAGGTGCACGTCTCCGGCCACGCGAGCGCCGGCGAGCTCGTCTACTGCTACAACCTCGTCAAGCCCAAGAACGTCATGCCGATCCACGGCGAATGGCGCCACCTCAAGGCCAACGCCGAGCTCGCGATCCGCACCGGTGTCCCTGAGGCGCAGGTGCTCGTCGTCGAAGACGGCGTGGTCGTCGACCTCGTCGACGGCGTCGCCAAGATCGTCGGCCGCGTTCAGGCCGAGATCGTCCTCGTCGACGGCATGACCGTCGGGGGCGTCGCCTCCGAGGAAGCCCTCGCCGACCGCGTGCAGCTCTCCAACGACGGCGCCGTCACGATCCTCGGCATTCTCGACACCCGCACCGGCGCACTCGTCGAGCCGGTCGAGTTCATCGCCCGCGGCTTCGTGCAGGACAACGCCTGGATCCAGGGCGCGACGAAGTCCATCGACGACGCCCTCCGCGCCGCCAACAAGGTCAAGATCGTCGACGGGCCCGAGCTCGAAGAGCTCTTCACCCAGAGCGTCACCCGGTGGATGCAGCGCAAGTACCGCCGCATCCCGGTGATCACCTCGGTCGTCGTCGACGCCTAGCCGACAACCCGAAGGCGGATGCCGGTGGACCCGCGGGTCCGGCGGCATCCGCCTTCTTCGTACCACTCGTCCAGAAACGGAAGCCATAGTCGTACCATGACAATTTCATCGTCCAGCAGGAAGAAGGGCCGCCGACTCCGCCGTCGTTCCATCGTCCTGATCGCGATGGGAATCATCGTCGCCGTCATCGCGACCGTTGTGACCGTCGTAGTCGTGAACCTGCCCGACGACCTCGAGATCGGCCGGTTGTCCCAGAAGAGCAACCTCTACGCGACCACGAGCGATGGCTCGTCCCGCCTGCTTGCGTCGTTCTACGACCAGAACAGGGTCGAGGTGGCGTTCGACGCGATCAGCCCGTTCGTGAAGGACGCTGCGACCTCCGGAGAAGACCCCGGGTTCTACGAACATGGCGGCGTCGACATCTGGGGCACCGTCACGGGCATCGTCGCGACCGTCTTCACCGGCACCACCCGGGGCGGCTCCTCGATCACCCAGCAGTACGTCAAGAACGTGCTCGTGCAGAAGTGCGAAGCCCTCACCGACGACACGGAGCGCGCGGACTGCTACAACACGGCCACCGAGGCGAGCCCCGACCGCAAGCTCAAGGAGATGAGCCTCGCGATCGGGCTCGAGAAGAAGTACTCCAAGGACGAGATCCTGCGCCAGTACCTGAACATCACGGGCTTCGGCGGCTCCGTCTACGGAATCGAATCCGCGGCGAGCTACTACTTCAACACCACGGCGGCCAAGCTCACGTTGCCGCAGGCCGCGAGCCTCGTCGCGATCGTGAACAACCCGGTCAAATTCCAGCTCGACAAGCCGGACAGCGCGACGAACGGGGCGGCCAACGGCTACGCCGACAACAAGGGCAGGCGCGATTACATCCTCGATGCGATGCTCGAGCACGGCAAGATCAGCCAGGCAGATCACGACGCCGCGATCAATGCTCCGATCGAGCCGACTATCACTGAACCGAGCACGGGCTGCCAGACCGCGGGCGGCAGCGCCTACTTTTGCGACCTCGTCGTGCACACACTCCGCACCGATCCCGCCTTCGGGAAGGACGCGGAGACCCGCCTGGCCAATTTCCGGCTCGGCGGCTACCAGGTCACCACGACGCTCGACCTGGACCTGCAGATCGCCGCAGAGACCACGATGAAAGAGAACGTGCCGGACACCTTCCCCGGGTGGGACGTCGGCGGGGTCATCACGAGTGTGGAGGTCGGCACCGGGCGGGTGCTCGACATGACCCAGAACAAGGACTACAGCCAGGACCCGGCCGTGCAGGCGATCGGTGACAACTACAGCGGCATCAACTACAACACCGACCTCGACCAGGGCGGCTCCAACGGTTTCCAGACCGGGTCCACGTACAAGGTCTTCACCCTCGCCGAATGGCTCAACACGGGTCACTCCCTGGCCGACTCCGTCAGTTCCCGGCCCCGGTCGAACTGGGGCACCTTCGAGGACAGTTGCAACGGCCCGCAGTCCTACCCGGACTTCAACCCGAAGAACGACTCCTCGTCCGAGAACGGCTCGTACAGCTCGGCGCTGCAATCGACCATCCAGTCCATCAACACGGGCTTCATCGGCATGGCGAAGGAACTCGACCTGTGCGCCATCCGCAAGACGGCCGAAGCATTCGGTGTGCACCGTGCCGACGGGAATGCGCTCGAACAGGGTGCGGCATCCGTTCTCGGCACGAACGAGATCGCGCCCCTCACGATGGCGGCAGCGTATGCGGGGATCGCCAATAACGGCGTGACGTGCACGCCCATCGTGATCGACAAGATCACCGGGCCGGACGGCGCGGATATTCCCGCGCCGACGTCGAACTGCGCCCAGTCCGTGAGCACGGACGTCGCCGCGGCGATGGACTACGCCATGCAACGGGTCATGACGAGCGGAACGGCGGCGGCCTCCTACCGCGCCACCACGCCACGGGTGCCGATGATCGGCAAGACCGGCACCACAGACGACAACAAGGACACCTGGATGAGCGGGGCGAGCACGAAGGTCGCCACCGTCGTCGGGGTCGTGAACGTGTCGGGCGACGGCCGTGACCAGCGGACGACGTACTTCGACAGCGGCCAGGCCGCGACCGCCCGGCACCGGATGTGGCCGGATGTCATGAGCGTTGCAAACGAGAAGTACGGCGGGGACAGCTTCCCGGTGCCGCCGAGGAGCATGACCCGCTGACGAGGACCCCTGCGGCGCGGTTGAGTTGCGGGAAAGACACCCTCCCGGGCTCGGCGAGGGTGTTTTCCCCGCAACTCAACGAGGGGGAGCGGATGCCCCGGGCCCGGACTACGCGGCGGGTGCCGGCTCGAGGGCGCCGGCGGCGAGGTCCTCGAGCATCAGCTCCGGGTGGTCGCGGACCGTGTTGCGCAGCCGCCACGGGGTGCTGAACAGGGCGAGCAGGGTACCGTCGGATCGCATCAGCACCTCGACCTGCCTGTCGTGGCCGAGGATCTCGGCGCTCTCCCGGTTGGTGCGGCGGGCGATCTGGTACGGGAGCGATTCCGAACGGATCGCGGCGCCGAAGTCGTGTGTCATGCGTTCCTCGACGACCTCGAACTGCATCGGGCCGACGGCGCCGAGCACCGGGGCCTGGTCCCCGCGCAGGTCGCTGCGGAGCACCTGGATGACACCCTCGTGGTCGAGCTGGTCGATGCCGCGCCGGAACTGCTTGTGCTTGCTGCTGTCGGCGGAGCGCACGGCACGGAAGTGCTCGGGAGCGAACATCGGCAGCGGGGGGAACTCAACGGGTTCGCTCTCGAAGATCGAGTCGCCGACGCGGAGCGCCGACGCGTTGACGAGCCCGACGATGTCGCCGGGCCAGGCCTCGTCGGCCACTTCGCGTTCGCGTCCGAAGAGGTGCTGGGCGTACTTTGTCGCGAAAGGCCGGCCGGTCGCCGCGTGGGTGACGATCATTCCGCGGCGGAACTGGCCGGAGCACACCCGCACGAACGCGACGTAGTCCCGGTGTGAGGCGTTCATGCCCGACTGCACCTTGAACACGAAGCCGGAGAACGGCGAAGCGACGGCGCGGTGCCCGCCGGCCGCGTCGACACGGGCCTCCGCCGCCGGGGCGAAGTCCACGAGGGTGTCGAGGATGTGCTGCACGCCGAAGTTGAGCACCGCGGCGGCGAACAGCACCGGCGTTGTCTCGTTGGCGAGGAACCTGGCCTCGTCGTGATCCTGGTCTTCTTCGCCGAGCAGTTCGGATTCCTCGGTCGCGGTGACCCAGGCCTCCCCCTCCTGAGCTGCTGCCACATCGAACGGTACCCGGTCGCTGTCGGCGGCGGTCGCGCCGCCCGCCGTGCGGGTGAAGCGGATGAATTCCTCGGTCGAACGGTCGATGACCCCGCGGAAGTCTCCGGCGATTCCGACCGGCCAGGTCAACGGCGTCGGAAGGAGCCCGGTGCGGGTGCGGATCTCGTCCATCAGGGCGAGGGCGTCGAGCCCGGGCCGGTCCCACTTGTTGATCACCGTGATCACGGGGAGGTTGCGCTGGCGGCAGACGTCGAAGAGCTTCATGGTCTGCACCTCGAGCCCCTTGCTCGCGTCGACGAGCATCACGGCCGCGTCGACGGCGGACAGGACCCGATAGGTGTCCTCGGAGAAGTCGGCGTGGCCGGGGGTGTCGACGAGGTTGATCACGCTGTCGCGGTACTCGAACTGGATCGCCGCGCTCGTCACCGAGATGCCACGGGCCTGCTCCATGGCCATCCAGTCGCTCACGGTTCCGCGTCGGCCCGCCTTGCCGTGGGTCGCGCCCGCGGTCGTGATGGCGTGCGCGTGCAGGAGGAGTGCTTCGGTGAGGGTCGACTTTCCCGCGTCGGGGTGGCTGATCACGGCGAAGGTGCGGCGCCTGCGCGCCTCTGCGGTGATCTCGGTCGCGGGTGCGCCGGTCGTCGGCACGCCGGTGGTGGGCTGCGTCATGGATCCTTCTTTCGCGGCTGATTCGTTCGGGCTCACGCCTGCTCAGAAGGCCGTAACCGGAATCGTTCCCGTACAACTCTATCCGGCGTGGCGCGGCGACCTCGCGGCAGATGCCCAGCATCCGTTTTGATAACGGTTCCGGCGTGTCCTTTCCGTCTGCCGAATCGCGGGTTACTCTTAGCTTTGGGGCCAAACCCAGCAGTAGCGGTACGCAGTAGCGGTAAGGAGTGACGGATGACCCAGCCAGGCATTCAGGATTCCGAGCGCACTCGCGACGCGGCCTCGTCCGACGTCGTCGCGCATCGGCTCCAGGGTCCGCCGCCGATCTCCGTCTCGATCCCGGTCCAGCCCGACGGGCGCCTTCCGCGTGTCGGCGCCCGGCGCACCATCGCAGACACCGACCTCTCCGTGCACCCGGTCGCCCTCGGCTCGAGCGTCTTCGGCTGGACGGCCGACGGCGAGACGAGCCACCGCATCCTCGACCGGCACCGCGCGCTCGGCGGCAACTTCCTCGATACCGCGGACAGCTACACCTCCGGGCGGAGCGAAGTGATCATCGGGTCCTGGCTGCGCACCCGCAAGGCGCGCGACAGCACCGTGATCGCCACCAAGATCGGCAAGAACCGGGACAACCCCGGGCTGTCCTCCCGGAGCATCATCGGCGCCGTGCAGGCGTCGCTCGACCGGCTCGGCACCGATTACATCGATCTGCTGCACTTCCACTTCGACGACCCGACCGTTCCGCTCGAGGAGAGCCTCGGTGCCGTCGACGTGCTGATGCGCAGCGGCCAGGTGCGGTACCTCGCCGCCTCGAACTTCTCCGGGGAGCGCCTCATGGAGGCCCGCATCCTGGCCGCGAACGGCCTGCCGCGCTTTGTCGCCCTGCAGACCGAGTACAGCCTGCTCCGGCGCGCCGGCTACGAGTCTTCGCTGTCCCTCGTGACCCGGGCCCAGGGTCTCGCGGTGCTGCCGTACTTCTCCCTCGCGCACGGTTTCCTGGCCGGTCGGTACCGCTCCAAGGCCGACCTGCACAGCACGACGAGGGATGCCCGCGCCGCGAAGCACCTGAGCAGGCCCGGGCTGCGGGTCCTCAGCGTCGTAGACCGCATCGCGGCCGACCACGATACCGGGGCCGCATCGATCGCGCTCGCGTGGCTGCTCGCCCAGGCCGGGGTGACCGCACCCGTCGCGGGTGCCAGCCAGCCGGACCAGGTGGATGCCCTCATCGCGGCCGCCGGAATCCGGCTCACCCGCAGCGACATGGTCGATCTCGAACGAGTGTCCGGGCTCGCTGCCTCGCGCTGACGCCGACGCCGCCCAACGCTCGAATCCGGTTCCGCGAGGCACTCTGACGCCGTCGGTACCGTGACGTAGGGTGGTGATGTCATGAACAGCGCCGTTGAATTTCCCCTCACCCTCGCCGAGTTGTCCTTTAAAGCAGCCGGTGAATCCGTCGTGCGCCGGACCGTGCTCCCGAGCGGTGTCCGCATCCTCAGCGAGCACGTCCCCGGCAGCCGGAGCCTGACGATCGGCTACTGGGTCGCCGTCGGCTCCCGCGACGAAGAGCCGGAACATTACGGCTCCACCCACTTCCTCGAACACCTTCTCTTCAAGGGCACGGCCACGCGCAGCGCCCTCGACATCGCGATCGCCTTCGACTCGGTCGGCGGAGAGCACAACGCGATGACCGCGAAGGAATACACCTGCTACTACGCGAAGGTGCGCGACCGCGACCTGCCGATGGCGGTCGAGGTGCTCACCGACATGCTCACCTCGTCCACGATCGACCCGGTCGAATTCGAGACCGAACGCGGTGTGATCCTCGAGGAACTCGCCATGGCCGACGATGATCCGGCGGATGTCGCGAACGAGCGCTTCTTCGAAGCCGTGATGGGCAAGCATCCGCTCGGACGCCCGATCGGCGGCAACCCCGACACGATCAGGGCGGCTACCCCGGAGGCCGTGCTCGCGCACTACCGGGCCAACTATCGTCCGCAAGACCTCGTCGTCACCGTCGCCGGCGCCGTCGACCACGACGTGCTCGTGGCCGACGTGACGCGGGCGCTGTACCGTGCCGGCTGGGACCTCAACGAGAACGCCTCACCGGTCGGCCGTCGCAACGGGCAGCCAGCAGAGATCCGCCAGGGCAGCGCGGTCACGGTCGTTCGGCGTCCCCTCGAGCAGGCGAACCTGCTTCTCGGGTTCCCCGGGCTGCTCGCCACCGACGATCGCCGTGTGACGATGAGCGTACTCACCTCCATCTTCGGCGGCGGCATGTCCTCCCGCCTGTTCCAGGAGGTGCGCGAGAAGCGCGGGCTCGCGTATTCCGTGTACTCATTCGCCCCCGGCTACTCCGACGCCGGCCTGTTCGGGATGTACGCGGGCTGCACGCCGGCGAAGGCGGGCCAGGTGGCCGAGTTGCTGCTGAGCGAACTGAACCGGCTGGCCGAGTACGGCGTGACCGCCGACGAAATGAGGCGTGCGTCCGGGCAGCTCTCCGGGGCATCCGCACTGGCCCTTGAGGACTCCGACACTCGGATGTCCCGGCTCGGCCGGGCCGAGATCACCCTCGGCGAGTTCGTCGACCTCGATGTGGCGCTGGGCCGGCTCGCCCGGGTCACCGCGGACGACGTGCAGGCCCTCGCCGTCGAACTCGCCGCCGGCCCGCTCTCCATCGCCGCCGTCGGTGCGCTCGACGAGGACGTCTTCGCAGGAATCGTGCCTGCCTCCGCCCAGCCCTGATCCAACGGGCACCTGGCCCTGCATCACCCGGCCGTGCGGCCGAACGCCCCGAACCGAAAGAGATCCCGTTGCCCCACTACATCTACCTGGTTCGCCACGGCGAGCAACAGGATGCCGAACACGGCCTGCCCGACGGGCCGCTCTCGGCGCGCGGCAAACGGCAGGCGCAGCTGATCGCGGAACGCCTCGGCGGCGTGCCGTTCACCGACGCCTGGCACTCGCCCTTGCAGCGCGCGGCCGAGACCGCAGAGATCGTCGCCGGCCGGCTGCCCTCGCTCACCCCGGTGCCCTCCCCGCTGCTCTTCGACTGCATCCCGACCGGGATGGCGCCGGAGACGCCCGCCGCATACGCCCCGTTCTTCGGGGCAGTCACCGAGGAGGAAATCGAGGCCGGCCGTGCCCAGATGGACGACGCGGTCGCCGAGTTCCTGCAGCCCCGCCGGGGCGAACGCCACGAACTGCTGATCACGCACAACTTCGTCATCGGCTGGTTCGTGCGCGCGGTTCTCGGGGCTCCGGACTGGCGCTGGATCAGTATCAATCAGGCCAACTGCGGCCTCACCGTCCTGCTGCAGAAGCCGGGCCGCCCGTGGACTCTCGTCACCCACAACGACACCGGGCACCTGCCCGTCGAGATGCGCACCGGATTGCCCGACCCGCTGCTGTACTAGCCGGCGAGACCCCGTCCTAGCTGCGAGCGAGGCCCTTCCGGTACCAGTTGGTGGCGTTCGGATTGTCGTTGTACGGCGGGCAGTCCTCGAAGCCGGCGCTCCGGTAGAGCGCGCCGGCGGCCTGCAGGCTCGCGTTCGTGTCGAGAACGAGCTCGGCAGCTCCGAACAGGCGTGCCCGCCGCTCGAGTTCGGCGAGCAGCGCCCGCCCCCAGCCCCTCCCGCGGGTGCCGGGCTGCAGCCAGAGGTGCTTGACCTCGTAGCGGGCGCCTTCGGCGGGTGTGTCCCCGATC
This sequence comes from Cryobacterium sp. 10I5, assembly GCF_035019865.1. Lineage (NCBI taxonomy): Bacteria > Bacillati > Actinomycetota > Actinomycetes > Micrococcales > Microbacteriaceae > Cryobacterium > Cryobacterium sp. 10I5. Next base: position 67,035 of record NZ_JASJVI010000008.1, on the reverse strand, counting down.
CGACGGATGCCGCCGCACCCGACCCAGGCTTGCTCCGGGTTCCGGCTCGGCTCGCCGACGAGCAGGAAGACACCCTGCGGTGGCAGGAAGTCCCCTGCCACCGGGAAAGTCGTACGGTAGGCGCCCTGGTCGGCGGGAAAGCTCGACTGCCGATCACTGAAGTAGGCCGTGAGGAGGGCGAGGGAACCGGCATCCGTCACGGATACCTCGCGGAAGACGGGGCCTGGTGCTGTCGGGGTCGCTGGCATGCCACAAGGCTACGTCGGAGAACCCGGCCTGCCCAGTTCGCGCCCGGTCGTTCGGCGTCCGGATGCCGGATTGCCGGATGGCCGGTTGGTAGATTAGTCGTATGACAACACGGGTGGCCATCGTCGGCGTTACGGGCACGATGGGCCGCCTGATCAGCGAGCTCGTCGACCAGACAGAGGGGTACCGGCTGCACGCCGGCCTCGACTCGCGCAGCCCGCTCTCCGACATGCTCGGGGCGGATGTCGTCGTCGACGTCACCCTGCCGGGCGTGAGCCAGAGCGTCGTCGACTTCGCCGTCGACAACGGCATCCGGGTGCTCGTCGGCACCTCCGGCTGGTCCCAGGCCCGCATCACGACCCTCGAGCGGCGGATCCGCGGCCGGGACGACACCGGCGTCGTGATCATGCCGAACTTCTCGATCGGTTCGGTCGTCGCGACCGCCGTCTCTGCCATGCTCGCCCGGCTCTTCGACTCGATCGAGATCGTCGAAACGCACCAGGCCGCGAAGGTCGACTCTCCCTCTGGCACGGCGGTCCGCACCGCCGAACTCATCGGTCTCGCACGCACCGAGCTCGGCCCGGTGTCCGCACCGCACAACGACCAGCGTGCCCGCGGCCAGCAGGTGTCGAGCGTTCCCGTGCACAGCCTCCGCCTCGACGGCGTGCTCGCCAGGCAGGACGTCATCTTCGGCGGGGCTGGCGAGACCGTCACGATCTCGCACAACACGCTGTCCGCCAACGCCTACCGGCGCGGCATCCTGCTCGCCCTCGACGCCGCCCGCACGGCCGTCGGCGTGACCGTCGGCCTCGACCAGGTCGTCGACCTCGGCCTCGGCGCGCCCCCCACCCCGCCGACGCCGATCGTTGCCATCGCCGCGGAACCCGACCTCGACAACGTGCCCGAGATCGACGCCGACTCCGAGGTCTTCGAATGAAGGGTCGCATCGGCGCCGGAATGATGGCGATCCTGCTCGCCTTCTACCTGGTGCTCGTCGGCTGGCGTGCGGTGCTTTTCCTGCAGAGTGGCGAAGCGGTCGGCATCGCGATCGGCGTGGCGCTGCTGGTGCTGCCCCTGATCGGGATCTGGGCGCTCGTGCTCGAGGTCACCTTCGGCTCCCGCTCGGCCCGGCTCGTTCGCCTGCTCGAGGCGAGCGGAGAGCTCCCGGTCGAGACGCTGCCGATCCGCGCGAGCGGGCGCCCGGTGAGGGACGCGGCCGACGCGGACTTCCCGCAGTACCGTGACGCCGTCGACGCGGCGCCGGAGGACTGGAAGGCCTGGTTCCGGCTGGGCCTCGCGTACGACGCCTCCGGGGACCGTAAGCGCGCCCGCGGCGCCATCCGCACCGCAATCGCCCTCGAGCGCTCCGCCGCCTGACCCTGCCCCAAAGACTCCGTCGAATTCGTCAGGGCAGCGGATGCCGGGCGCGGGAGATGGTCCAGACGTTGCGGTCACCGGTCCGTTCGAAGTGCACGGAATCGACGAGCATCTGGATGAGCGCGAGCCCCCTGCCCGACTCCGCGAGGTCCTCGGGAAGTGCGGGTCCGCTCAGCGTCACCGCTCCGGCCGTTCCGGTGTCGCTGATCCGGGCGCTGAGCTCGTGGTCGTCCGCGTGGATCGACAGGACGCAGGTGATGCCGGTGCCCGCTGCCGCGTGCTGGATGACGTTCGACGCGAGTTCGACGAGGGCCGTCTCGAACGCGAACCGGTCGATGTCGACGATGTCGGTGTGGTGCTCGAGCACGCGCTGCACGAAGTCCTGCACGGTGTCGATGTCGTCGGGTGGCGTGCTGAGTGCCAGGGTCGTGTCGGAATCAGTCACGGTACGCGGTCTCGGCGGTCGCGTGGTTCTGCAGGATACGGTCGAGATGGGTGAGCTCGAACACGAGCGCGACCTGCGGCGTCGCGCCGGCGATGCGGAGATCCCCACCGGCCTGCCGGGCGACCTTCAGGCCGCCGATGAGTGCTCCGAGCCCGGACGAATCCATGAAGTCGACCCCGCTCAGGTCGACGACGATCCGCACCGTCCCCGCGGTGATCGCTGCGGACACCACCTCGCGCAAGAGCGGCGCGGAGACCATGTTGAGTCGGCCGTCCGCGCGAATGACCGCCACGTTGCCGGCTATCGTTTCAGTCCGGAAATTCATTGCTCTGGGTGCTCCTCTGGTTCAGTCTCGGGCGTGAAGCCTTGATAGGTGGCCGCCTTGAACAACACGCTCAGGACGATGAGGTCGTAGACGGCCCAGAAGATGTTGACTCCGGTGCCGATCGGTTCGGCGCCGTTGACGAACAGGCGCACACAGCCGACGATGATCGCGACGACGAGCAGCACCATCACCGTGATCTGCGGTTTGATCAGGTGCCACTGCGGTCCGGTATGAGCCTGCCTGGTTTTCGGCGTCACGGCGAAGTTGAGCGGGATGCCGAGCACGACGTTGTTGAAGGCGGTGGTGCAGGCGTCGATCCACACCGGGAACAGGGCGAGGCTGTACTGCTGGCCTCGCCAGGTGGGGATGCCCCGCGCGGCGACGAAGAACAGGAGCTGGTTGGCGATCATGAACGGGATGAACCGCAGGAAGAAGTCCCAGGCGTTGGTGGACACCGGCAGGATCCCGAAAATGAGGAAGACGATCGGTGCCGCGAAATAGATGACCGCCGCGTACCCGGAGAGGTAGCTCCACATCGTGGCGAAGTACATCAGGCGCTGTGGCACGGTCATTTTCCACTGCAGGAGCGGGTTTTCCCGCAGGAAGACCTGCATGGTGCCCTGGCCCCAGCGCAGCCGCTGCGTGAGCATCGTGCCGATGTCCTCGGGGGCGAGCCCGTCGGCGAGCAGCTCGTTGTGGTAGACGCTCTTCCAGCCGAGGCCGTGCAGCCGCATCGACGTGGCCATGTCCTCGGTGACCGAGATGGTCGCGAGCGGCATCACCGGCTGGGCCTCGTGGCCGCGGTCGATCGCGATCGTGTCGAGGGCGGAGCGCACGGCCTCGAGGGCCTTGAACGGTGAGAGCTCGCGGGTGGCCAGCCTCGCGATCGTCTCCTCGACGTCGAGCAGGTACGGAGATTCCGGTCCGCCGCCCAACTCGCCGATCTCGCGCAGGTCGTCCGCGAGCGACGACACATCATTGACCACGATGCCGGCGGCTGCGGCATCCACCCGCTCGTGCAGCAGGAACGTGACCTCGGCGAGCGGCTCGTCGCGCCGGATCGCGGCGCGCGCCTGTCTGATCGCGTCGGTGACTTCCGTGAGGGCGTGCGCGACCGCGGGGGTGCGGGCGGCCGGATGCCGGCGGGCACCCCGCACCACACGGTTCGCGTCCCGGAGCGCGGTGCGGACGGAACTCTCCACCTCGCGCACGTACCCGAGAATGCCGAGGTGCATCAGGGCCTCCCGCCGCAACACGGCGTTCGACCCGCAGAAGAAGGCGGCGTTCCAGCCGTCTTTGCCCTGCTGGATCGGGCCGTAGAACAGGGGCGCCTGGCTGCCGAGCGGGTCCTCGATCGTGACGTTGCTGAAGACCTGGGGGGTCTGCACGAGCGCGACCTTGTCGTCGGTGAAGTAGCCGAGGGTGTGGTCGAGGATCTCCGGCCGGGGGATCTGGTCGGCGTCGAGGATGAGCAGGAATTCGCCCTGGGTCTCCATCAGCGCGTTGTTGACGTTTCCCGCCTTGGCGTGGCGTGGCCGGTCGATCCATTCGGCTCCTCGCGAGAGGTAGTCGATGCCGGCGGCTGCCGCGGCCGCCGCGAGCTCCGGCCGGGCGCCGTCGTCGAGCACCCAGGTGCGATGGGGGAAGGTGATCTCCCGTGCGGCGAGTGCGGTCGTCATCACGAGGTCGATCGGTTCGTTGTAGGTGGCGATGAGTACGTCGACGGTCGCGTCCGCGGCAGGCGCCGGCGGCGCGGGCCGGGTGTACGCGCGCCACATCATCATGCCGAACAGGCTGACGTCGATCAGGCTGTACGTTTCGGCGGCGACGAGGGCCACGGCGATCCACCACGCGTCCCAGTTGAGCGAGAACAGCCAGCGCCAGGCCACGTAGTTGATTCCGAGCGCGAGCGTGAGCACGACCACGATTCGCAGTGCCAGCATCCGGCTCATGGGAGCACCCCTCTCATCGCGGCACGATCCGGAACAGGAACCTGGTCCTGACCATCACCCAGAGCAGGCCCAGGATGACGACGTATGCGCCGGTGTTCAGCCAGACGTTCCCGTCCTGGAGTGCCGGGATGTTAGCGGCGATCAGGGCGAAGAACACGTGCATGATGAAGACGTACAGGGTGGCCTGCCCGAGCGGGATCAGGAACCAGCCCAGGGTGCGCGTGATCGGCCGCCAGTATGCGCTGACCAGGGCGTAGAGGCTGACGACCACGAGCATCACGTTGAGCAGGCGACCGGGCTCGAGGTTCGTGCGCCCGAAGAACGCGCCGTAGATCGAGCGGAAGAGGGTGTCCGGAACGAGTCCGAGCCGGACCGAGTATGCGCTGGGGAGGTACGGGTTGCTCCACGAGAACAGCATCAGCGCTGTCGCGAGCAGCACGATCGCCGCAGCGGCCACGAGGCCCCACCTCGAGGTGAACCAGCGGAGCAGGGCCGAACGGTGGTACCCGGCCACGATTCCGGTGACGAAGAGCACCTGCCAGGTCAGGAGCGGGAACGAGTCCTCGAACTCGGAGGGGAACAGACGCACCTCAGCGACGGCGTTGAACACGTACAGGCCCCAGCTGAGCGCGAGCACCGGCACCCACCACCGCTTCGACAGCGCCCAGAGCACGAGCGGGCAGACCAGGAGCAGTACGACGTACAGTCCCATCACGTTGAACTGCCACGGCCCGAGCCGGAGGAGTGCCAGGTCGAGGAGGATGTGCGGGTTCACCGGGTAGGTCAGCAGTTGCCCGGCGTTGGCGTAGAGATCGTAGACGTGGCCTGACGCCGAACTGCCACGCGCCCCGGTGCCCTGGTCGGTGAACGTCGTGAGGTAGTCAGCGTTGACGAAGGGCAGCCTGCTCACCGCGAAGATCAGGATCACCACTCCGAGGGCGGTGTAGTACAGCTTCCAGGCGCGCCGGCTGGTGCGGATGACCACTTCGCCGATGCCGCTCCTGGCGATCTTGGGCCGGTAGACCATGCCCAGCACGACGCCGGCGAACAAGACGAACAGCTCGGCGCCGGAGACGACACCGATGGCCTCCTGGGTGATCTCCTGGAACAGGGAGACCAGGCCGATGTGGTTGACCACGACGAACACGATCGCGAGGCCGCGCATCAGGTCGATGCGCAGGTCCCGGTCGGCCGGGCCGTCATAGCTCAGCGTAGACCGGCCGCGCCGGGCGACCGCGAGCGCGAACAGCACCGCGACCACGCCGATGACGAGTGCGGCCACGAGCCAGGTCCACCAGCCGCCGATGGTCAGCCCCTGTCCGGTGGCGGATGCCCCGGCCTCGTTCGTCGTCGTCGGCGCGAACAGCGGTCCGAGCGTGAGGTCACTTGCGGCACGGTCCGCCGCGAAGGCGGCTCGGGTGCTGTCGCCGAGCGTCACGCTCCAGTCCACGAAGGTCCCGCCGACGACCGCACGGGTCGCCGTGGTGTCCTGCCAGAGCACGGCCTTGAGGGTGGCATACCGCGGGTCGGCGACGGCGGCGAAGACCTGGCGCCACCAGTTCTGCTTCACCTCGAGTTCGCCGGGGCCGCCCGCGGACGGGCTGTAGAACGCCGCGGTCTCCAGGAGGAACGGCTTTCCGGTCGCCGTCGAATACCGGCCGAAGAAGTCGTCGTCGGCTGGGGCGTCTGCGGCGGGTGAGCCGAGGCGGGCGAGCAGCTCGCCGTCACGAGGAACGGTATTGCGCGCATCGGCGCCCGCGGTGTCGTCGTGGTAGATCGAGAGCCCCACCCAGTCCGCGACCGGGCCGGGGTAGTACGGGGAGTACGCGTCGTCGTCGCCGTCGACGGAGCCGTCCCGGTTGGTGTCGAGCTCGCGGAGCGTGTCGGTGTCCGCGGCCCGGGTACCGGTGAACGGATACCCGCCTCCCCAGTTCGGCGACCACACCATCACGGCCCCGGGCAGGCGGCGGTGCACGACGTCGGCGACGGCGGCGAAGGCCTGACGGTATGCGGAGGGTTGTTGCCCCCAGGACACCCAGGTGCTGTTCATGTCTGGGGCGAAGCGCAGGTACAGCGGGGCCGTGCTGGTACCCCGCGCGGCCGCGATGCCGTCGACCAGCCGGGCAGCGGCATCCGCGTCGATGGACAGCAGCGGCACGGTCGGGCGGATGGTGAGCAGCGCGAGGGAGCCTGCCCCGTTCGTCTTCTGCAGGAACTGGGCGCTGTAGCTCGTGTCGGCGTCCGACATCGGCATCGAGACGGAGTGCTCGTAGAAGGCGCTCGGGGAGCCGAGGCGGGACGCCTGCTCGGTGGCGCTGTCACTGCTCCAGTCGAGGATCGACCCGAAGTACGCTCCGGCGGTCGGCTCGAGGCTGACGTGAGCGCCGTCCGTCGCGGGAGTCGGCGTCGCGGTCACGGCGGGCGTCTGCGCAGGTTCCGGTGTTGCTGTTGCCGGTGCCGGTGCCGGTGCCGGTGCCGAGGTTGGGGGCGTGGCGCGTGCGGCCGTGGCCGGCGAGGCAAGGGGAAGCGCAAGCGCCAGCACAATGGCAAGCGCCGCGGCCACCCGTCGAACACGGGATCGGGAGGCGCGTGCTCTGGAAACCTGCACCTGCTACCCCCGACGTCCGGCCTGACGGCCTCCCTCGACGATGGTGCGACCTGAGCATCAGCGTAGCGGAAAACGAGGGAAAATCACCCCCGAATGAGGGTGGGGCGTGGCGGCTACATCAGTCGGTGGAGCCGGGCGGCCGGGTCACCTCTGCGAGCATCGCGTCGACCGCCTCGGCGACCGAGCCGTGCCGGAACACGAAGCCGTCGCCCTGCAGCAGGGCGCTGCTCACCCGCTGGTCCGCGAGGAGCAGCTGACGGGCGGCGTCGCGGAGAGCGAGCGTGAGTGCGAACTCCGGCACCGGCAGGAAGAACGGACGGTGCAGTGCGACCGTCACCGCCCGGATCACATCGTTCGCCGACGCCGGAGCAGGTCCGGCGAGGTTGACCGGGCCGCTGATGCTCGAGCCGAGCAGGTGCACGATGGCGGCGGCCTCGTCGTGCAGGCTGATCCACGGCCAGTGCTGGGTGCCGTGGCCGAGCGGGCCGCCGAGCCCGAGCCTGACGAGGGGGAGCAGTGGTTTCAGCGCCCCGCCGCTCGCGATGACGAGCCCGGTGCGCAGCAGGACGACCCGGGTCGGCGCCGGTGTGCGCAGTGCCTCGGCCTCCCAGGCCTCGACGACGGCCGCGAGGAAGTCGTCGGCGGGAGCGGACCGTTCGGTGAGGATCTCACCGGGCCGGTCGCCGTACACGCCGACGGCCGAACCGCTCAGGAATACCGCCGGTGGTGTGGGAGTCCTCCGGATCGCCTCGACGAGGGTGCGCGTCGCGTGGGTGCGCGAGGCCAGGATCTCGGTGCGGTACGCGCTGGTCCACGGCAGCCGGGCCAGCGAGGCCCCGGAGAGGTTGATGACCGCGTCGACCCCATCGAGGGCGGCAGGGTCGATGTCGAACACGGCGGGGTTCCAGGTCACCTCGTCGGGCCCGGTCGCCGGGTGGCGCACGAGTCGGGCGACGGTGTGGCCGGCCTCGCCGAGCTGGCGGACGAGTTCCGTGCCGATCAGCCCGGAGGCTCCGGCGATCAGTACGCGCATCGGGCGCGCCCCGCGCCTAGGCCAGTTCCGCTTCGATCGTGATCGGGATTCCGGCGAGGGCCTTCGATACCGGGCAGTTCGCCTTCGCGTCTTCGGCGAACGCCGCGAACTGTTCCTCGGTGAGGCCGGGTACGCTCGCGCTCACGAGCAGGTGGCTGCCGACGATGCCGACGCCGGCCTCGAAGGTCACGGCAGCGGTCGTCTGGATGTTCTCCGGGGTGTGCCCGGCCGCGCCGAGCCCGTTCGCGAGGGCCATCGAGAAGCACGCGGCGTGCGCGGCGCCGAGGAGTTCCTCCGGGTTGGTGGTGTTGGGGCTGCCGACACTGCGTGCCTTCCAGGTCACCGGGAATTCGGCGGCGTGGGAGGAGTCGAGTGAGACGGTGCCATGGCCGGACTTGAGGTCTCCGGTCCAGACGGTTGACGCTTCGCTGGTCAGTGCCACGGTGTTACCTCCTGGGTGTGAAAGCCCCAGCCTAACCGGGCATCCACTCAGAGGGGCAGGCTCAGTCTGGGAGTTGGCAGGGAGCCGGGTCCAGGTGCCTCAGGCCGCGGCGGGGGAGCGGCCGAGCACGCGGGCGCGCACGAGCAGCAGGTAGAGCTGGCAGCCGAGGCAGTAGTCGAAGACCGCATTCAGGAACGCGGCGATGAACGCGAGACCGGCGGCGATCCCGACGAAGGGGGCAAGGCCGAACAGTCCGAGCGCGACTCCGATGACGGACACGAACAGGCCGACGCCCTGGGCGAAGGTCGGCGGAGTGGCGTCTTCGAGTTCGGCGGGAGGTGCAAGGCGGGGGCGGACGAATCGTTTGAACAGCAGGCCGTACGGGTGCCGGCCGACTCCCGCGAATGCGCCCCAGGCGAAGAGCACCGCGAGCACGGCGAGCAGCGAGAGCGCGGCAACGGATGCCCCGGTCAGGGAGAGGAAGATCACGACGAGCAGGAGCACGGCCGTGATCGCAGCGCTGAACCGGGGGCCGCGCGGGTCGACAGGCGCGCGTCGCGGCTGAGTGGCCTGGTTTGGCGTGGGTGCGTGGTTCGAGACGGAATCACTGGGCATGAGGGCTCCCTGGCAGGTGTGACACGGTGGGGAAATTCGCCGATTCGGGTCCGGCGAGGTGGTCGAGGTGACGCAGGACATCTGCCCGGTGCGGCGGACCGCCGACGCGGGCGTGCACGCGACCCGCCCCGTCGAGGATGAGGGTCGTCGGGGTCTGCAGAACGCCGAAGCGGCTCGCGAGGTCGGCCCGGTGGGTGAGGTCTACGTCGACGTGGGCCACGCCGGGACGGCCGTCGGCGATCTGGGTGAGGAGCCGGTGGGTGCCGGGGCAGCGGCTGCAGAACTCCGTGGAGAACTGCACGAGGGTGGCCGCGGCGCCGAAGGGGACCTGGCTGCCGACATCCGCGGGGGTCAGCACGGTCGCTTCGTCGTCAGCCACGTCGCGGAACAACCCCTGGCGCGAGCGGTACACGAGGCCGAGCACGGTCGCGACCGCAACGAGGGCGACCAGGACGAGTGCGGCGCCGAAGGGGTTCATGGGGTCGACGTTACGCGGCGCGTCAGCGACGAATCTTCGTGTGACGAGAGATTACGGACGGTACCCCCCGTTAGGGTGGTACTCGTGCCTCACAATCCCCGGGCGCGTCCCTCCCGCGCCCTCCGCCATCCCGCCGCACTCGGCGCGGTCATCAGCGTCGCAGCGCTCCTCGCCGGCTGCACAGCGGCGCCCGGTCCGGCGTCTCCGACGGTTTCGTGCGCGGTCACAGGGACGACCGACCGGGTTCCGCGCACGGGTGTCCTGTTCGGGGTCAACCTGGACTGGGGCGCCGAGACCCTCGCCGAATTCAGCGGCAGCGGCCTCCGTCCCGCGGTCGCCGTCTCCTTCTCCAGCCTGCCGATGAGCGCGGACGACCGCGCCAACGTCGGGGCGGCCGCGAACCAGGTGCTCGCCAACGGCGGCGAACTCCTGCTCACCCTCGAACCCCGTGCGGGTCTTGCGGCCGTCACCCCTGCCGTGGCCGACGATCTCGGTGCCCTGCTCGGCGGGCTCAACACCCGCGGCGTGCCCGTCGTCGTGCGGTTCGCCCACGAGATGAACGGCTCCTGGTACGAGTGGGGCCAGCAGCCGACGGAATACATCGCGGCGTTCCGCAAGGTCGCGGACGCCGTGAAACGGGATGCCCCGGGTTCGGCGATGATGTGGGCGCCGAACTACGGCGGCGGCTATCCCTTCGCCGGGGGAGCGTACGCGGCGTAGCCGGGCACGCCCGATTTCACCGCTCTGGACACCGATGGCGACGGCACGCTCACCACGAGGGACGACCCCTACCTGCCGTACTACCCCGGAGACGATGTGGTGGACTGGGTCGGCATGTCCCTCTACCACTGGGGATCCGCCTACCCCTGGGGCGAGGACGAAGTGCCGGAGCCAGGCAAGTTCGCCGCCCAGCTCACCGGAACCTACGCCGGACTCGCCGGGGACGAAACCGCAACGCCCGACTTCTACGGCGTCTACGGCGACGGGCACGGCAAACCCGTCGCGATCCCGGAAACCGCGGCACTCGTGGTGTCCGGGGGAGATCCGGCCCAGGAACTGGCGATCAAGCAGGCCTGGTGGCGCCAGGTGTTCTCGGCCGACACGGCGACGAGATTCCCCAGACTGCACATGATCAACTGGTTCGAGTGGGAGAAATACGAGACCGAGATCGGGGCGCGTGTCGACTGGACCCTCGCCCGCAGTGCCGCGGTACGTTCCGCCTTTCTCAGCGATCTTCCGAGCTGGCTGATCTTCGGGCATCCGGACGAGTCCTGTGCCCAGAAGGCCGGTTAACGCCGCCGGGGCTGCCGCCGGACGTCGGCAAGGCGATAGCCTGTCCACGTGTCTATGTCTGAGAATCCGTTCGGCCAGGTCCTCGTCGCCCTGGTAACTCCCTTCACCGCCGACGGCGAGGTCGACTGGGCGGGTGTGGCGAAGCACATCGACGACGTGATCACGGCGGGCGCCGACGGCATCGTCGTCACGGGCACCACGGGGGAGACCTCGACCCTCACCGACGCGGAGAAACTGCGCCTCGTCGAGGTCGGCAAGGACGTCGCCGGCGGCCGCGCGAAGATCATCATGGGCGGTGGCTCGAACGAGACCGCGCACGCCATGCAGCTCGCCCGGCAGAGCGAGAAGGCCGGCGCCGACGGCAACATGATCGTCACCCCGTACTACAACAAGCCCACCCAGGCGGGCATCCTCACTCACTTCCGGATGATCGCCGACGCGACCGACCTGCCCGTGATCCTCTACGACATCCCCGGCCGCACCGGCGTCGCGATCGCGTACGAGACCCTCCTGCGTGCTGCGAAGCACCCCAACATCCTCGCCGTCAAGGACGCCAAGGGCGATCTCGCCCAGGTGAGCCGCGTGCTCAACCAGACCGACCTGCTGTACTTCTCCGGCGACGACCCCAACGTGCTTCCGCACCTCTCCATCGGCGCGACCGGACTGATCGGCGTGACAGCGAACATCGCGGCAACGCCATACCGGCAGATGGTCGACGCCGTCAACGCGGGCGACCTGAAGACCGCGACCGCCGCACACCAGCAGCTCGAGCCGCTCGTGCGCGCCGTGATGACCCACGTGCCCGGAACCGTCGCCGCCAAGTACATCCTGCACGGTCTCGGGCGCATCAAGAGCCCCCGCGTGCGGCTGCCCCTCGTCGGCCCCGAAGAATGGGAAGCTGCCGAGATCGAGGACGAAATCGACCTCGTCAAGAACATCCCCGGTGTGGACTTCTCCAACTTCCGCCCGGACCGCAATGCCGCCGCCGGCGGGGCCCTGCCCAAGATCGCCGGAACCACCCGCTAGCCAGCACACCGATCCACGAGGAGGGCTCATGCCCATCGACGTCTACGAACCGGCCACACTCGAACCGGGAACGCTCCGGATCATTCCGATCGGCGGCCTCGGCGAGATCGGCCGGAACATGACGTCGTTCGAGATCGACGGCAAGATCCTGATCGTCGACTGCGGTGTGCTCTTCCCCGAGGAGCACCAGCCCGGCGTCGACCTGATCCTGCCGGACTTCAGCCCGATCAGGGACCGGCTCGACGACATCCTCGGCGTGGTGCTGACGCACGGGCACGAGGACCACATCGGCGCCGTGCCGTACCTGCTCAAGCTGCGGGCGGACATCCCCCTGATCGGTTCGGGGCTCACCCTCGCGTTCATCGAGGCCAAGCTCAAGGAACACCGGATCGTGCCGTACACGCTCCAGGTCGCCGAGGGGCAGACCGAGCGGCTCGGCCCGTTCAATCTCGAGTTCGTCGCGGTCAACCACTCCATCCCGGATGCCCTCGCCGTCGCGATCAAGACCGCGGGCGGCACCGTGCTGCACACCGGCGACTTCAAGATGGACCAGCTCCCGCTCGACCACCGCCTGACCGACCTGCGCGAGTTCGCCAGGCTCGGCACCGAGGGCGTCGACCTGTTCCTCGTCGACTCCACCAACGCGGATGTCCCTGGCTTCACCGCCTCGGAGCGGTTGATCGGTCCCGTCCTCGACGACGTCATCGCCCGGGCTCCGCGCCGGGTTATCGTCGCGAGCTTCTCGAGCCACGTGCACCGGGTGCAGCAGGTGCTCGACGCCGCGCACGCCAACGGGCGCCGCGTCGCCCTGCTCGGCCGCTCCATGGTGCGCAACATGACCATCGCGGCGGACCTCGGCTACCTGACCGTGCCGGAGGGAGTGCTCGTCGACTTCAAGAAGGCCGGAAGCATCCCCGACGACAAGATCGTCTACATGTCGACCGGCTCCCAGGGCGAACCGATGGCCGTGCTCGCGCGGATGGTCAACCAGGACCACCAGGTCGAGGTCGGTCCAGGCGACACCGTCATCCTCGCGAGCTCACTCATCCCCGGCAACGAGAATGCGGTGTACCGCATCATCGACGGTCTGACCAAGCTCGGCGCCACCGTCGTGCACAAGGGCAACGCGAAGGTGCACGTCTCCGGCCACGCGGCCGCGGGGGAGCTCACCTACTGCTACAACATCCTCAAGCCGAAGAACGTGCTCCCGGTGCACGGCGAATACCGGCACCTCGTGGCCAACGCCAAGCTCGCCGCCGAGACCGGGGTACCGCCGGAGAACGTGATCCTCGCCGAAGACGGCACCGTGCTCGACCTCAGGGACGGCGTCGTGCGGAAGGTCGGACAGCTCGACCTCGGCTACGTCTACGTGGACGGCTCGACGGTCGGCGAGATCACCGAAGCCGACCTCAAGGACCGGCGCACCCTCGCAGAGGAGGGCTTCATCTCGATCATCATCGTCGTCGACGCCAAGACCGGCAATGTCATCGTCGGACCGGAGATCCACGCGAAGGGCTTCGCGGAGGACGACGCGGTCTTCGATGCGGTACTGCCCAAGATCCGGGCGGCGCTCGCCGAGGCCGCCGAGAACGGGGTGCGCGACCCGCACGCACTGCAGCAGATCGTGCGCCGCACGGTCGGTCGCTGGGTCAACGTCACGTTCCGCCGCCGCCCGATGATCGTGCCGCTCGTCATCGAGGCCTAGCCCCCGAACCCGTACCGGCAGCGGCCGCCGTGCGCCGTAGAGTCGGAGAATTCTCTGACACGCCGTGAGCCCGGCCACGGATGCCGGCGTGTCGCGAAAATCTCCGACTTTACGTTCGCGCGTGCCGGCGAAACGGATGCCGGGCGCGAGAACCCGGGGAAGCCGCGCCGCGATCACGACCGCGTGGGCTCACGCGGAATCGGCGGCTCGGCGGTACCGTGGAGTCCATGGCCACGAGCACTAAGTCGACCGGGCGCGCCCGCAACACGCCGGCACGCGGTACGCCCGCGCGCAAGCCGGCTGCCCGCACCACAGCCCAGAAGACGGTCAAGTTCGCCGCGGTCGAGACCGAACCCGGCCTCTTCGTGCGCTCCTGGCTCGCCCTCGCCCACGTCGCCGGCGCAACAGCGCGCGCTCTCGGCCCGGAAAAGCTCTCCAAAGAGGAACGCCGCGACGGCCTGCCGTTCTTCCTCGTTCTGCTCGCCGTGGCCGGCGCTGTCGTCGAATGGTTCCTGATCGACAACGCGATCGCACGCAACTTCGACGCCTGGACCTTCGGCGGGCTGTTCGGCCGGGTCGCGTTCGCCCTGCCGGTGATCCTGTTCGTCTTCGCGATCTGGTTGTTCCGCAAGCCCAGCTCCGTGCACGACAACGGGCGCATCGGCATCGGCCTGAGCCTGCTGCTCGTCTCCGTCTCCGGGCTCTGCCACGTCTACGGCGGCCAGCCGACGCCCACCCAGGGCATGAACGTGCTCGCCCTGTCCGGCGGCGTGATCGGCTGGATGATCGCAGCCCCGCTCATCGCCCTTACGACCGCGATCGGCGCCACCGTCGTCATCATCCTGCTGCTCACCCTGAGCCTGCTGATCATCACCAAGACCCCGCCGAACCGGATCGGCCAGCGTTCGCGCGAGCTCTACGCGTGGCTGTTCGGTGCAGAGCTCTCCACGGAGGACGAGCGCGCGGCGGCGAAGACCGCGAAACTCGAGCGCGCCGAGAAGACCGCGCAGGTCGAACTCGACGGTATCGACGGCGAGCCGGACGGCAACAGCGCCCTGCCCTGGTGGCGACGCAACAACAGTAAGCGCGAGGAAGACCCCGACTTCGGCGGCGCCCTCGTGTCGGATGCCGGTGCTCACGGTCCGAAGGCGGGCGACGGTGGATCAGGGGCCGGCGACGATCCGCTCAGCACCCTGCTCGGCGGCGACGGCCGCGGCGGCTTCGACAGCGCCATCGCCCCCGCGGACGGGTCCCCGGTACCGACACCGGCCACGCCGTTCTCGGTCGGGCTGTCCGGCGGCGGCGCCGGTGGCGACCACTACGGCACCGAGGTGCTCGAGGACCTCCTCCGTGCTGAGGACGCCATCAAACGCTTCACCGGTGAGATCGACGTGCCGCGCGGCTCCGACTTCGGCCTGCACGACGACGAAGCCACCGGCGACCCGGGCTCAGCGTCGGCCGCGGGGCTGACCGAGGTGCTTCCGGGACTCGAGGGCCTTGGCTCGGCGGGGGCGACCGGTGCGGTTCCCGGCGAGGACGGGCATCCGCTGCACCCGGACACCGGCGACCACCCTGCCGTGCCGTACGAACTGCCGTCGAACACGACCCTGACCGCCGGGCCTCCCGCGAAGGCGCGCTCTGCGGCCAACGACGTGATCGTCACCTCGATCACCGAGGTGCTCACCCAGTTCCAGGTCGACGCCCGGGTGACCGGGTTCTCCCGCGGCCCGACGGTGACCCAGTACGAGATCGAACTCGGCCCCGGCGTCAAGGTCGAGCGGGTCACCGCCCTCAGCAAGAACCTGTCGTATGCGGTCGCGTCCAACGAGGTGCGCATCCTCTCGCCGATCCCCGGCAAGAGCGCGATCGGCATCGAGATCCCGAACACCGACCGCGAGATCGTCACCCTCGGTGACGTGCTCCGCTCCGCGGCGGCCACGAACAGCACCCACCCGATGACCATCGGCGTCGGCAAGGACGTCGGCGGCGGCTTCGTCGTGGCCAACCTCGCCAAGATGCCCCACCTCCTCGTCGCCGGTTCGACCGGCTCCGGCAAGTCGAGCTTCGTCAACTCGATGATCACGAGCCTGCTGATGCGCGCCCAGCCGAGTGACGTGCGCATGGTGCTGATCGACCCGAAGCGGGTCGAGCTCGCCGCGTACGCCGGCGTTCCGCACCTGATCACCCCCATCATCACGAGCCCGAAGAAGGCCGCCGAAGCGCTGCAGTGGGTCGTCAAAGAGATGGACATGCGCTACGACGACCTGGCGAGCTTCGGCTTCCGCCACATCGACGACTTCAACAAGGCCGTCGTCGGCAACGAGATCGTGCTCCCGGCGGGGAGCGCCCGCACCCTCAAGCCGTACCCGTACCTGCTCGTCGTCGTCGACGAGCTCGCCGACCTGATGATGGTCGCCCCGCGCGACGTCGAAGATTCGATTGTGCGGATCACTCAGCTGGCCCGCGCCTCCGGCATCCACCTCGTGCTTGCCACCCAGCGTCCGAGCGTCGACGTCGTGACGGGCCTGATCAAGGCCAACGTGCCGTCCCGGCTCGCGTTCGCGGTGACGAGCGTCACCGACTCCCGGGTCATCCTCGACCAGCCGGGCGCAGACAAGCTCATCGGCCAGGGCGACGCTCTCTTCCTGCCGATGGGCGCGTCCAAGGCCATCCGGGTGCAGGGCGCCTGGGTCAGCGAGGCGGAGATCGAACGGGTCGTCAAGCACGTCACCCGGCAGGCCCGCCCCGACTACCGGCCCGACGTCTCGATGGAGGCGCCGCGCAAGGAGATCGACTCCGACATCGGCGACGACCTCGAGGTGCTCCTCGCCGCGGCCGAGCTCGTCGTCTCCACCCAGTTCGGTTCGACCTCGATGCTGCAGCGGAAGCTGCGCGTCGGTTTCGCCAAGGCCGGCCGCCTGATGGACCTGCTCGAATCCCGCGAGATCGTCGGCCCCTCCGAGGGGTCGAAGGCCCGCGACGTGCTCGTCTCGGTCGAACAGCTGCCGAGCGTGCTCGCCCTGCTCCGCGGCTCCGACGACGAGCACCACGCCGCAACGGCCGCCCGCCAGGCCAACGCCGCCCACGAAGCGGATGCCCGCCGCGATTCCGCGCCGGACCCCCGCTACGCAGGCGACCCCGTCGCGAAGATGAGCGAGGGCTACCCTGAGGAGGAAGCGTCGTCAGCGGACGAGGACGCCTGGAACCTCACCGGCAGGGACTGATCATGGCCACAGCATCCGAACCCGTCGCACACTCCAGCAACTGGAACCTGCCCAACCTGATCACGGTCGTGCGGATCCTGCTCGCCCCGCTGTTCATCTGGATGCTCCTCGCCGACGCCGGCCATAACGGCGCCCTGCGCTGGGCCGCCGCCGTGCTCTTCATCCTCGCGATCGCCACCGACGGGATCGACGGCGCGATCGCCCGCAAGTACAACCTCGTCACCGACCTCGGCAAGCTGCTCGACCCGATCGCCGACAAGGTGCTCACCGGGGGAGCGCTCGTCGCCCTCTCGATTCTCGGCGAACTGTGGTGGTGGGTCACGATCGTGATCCTGGTCCGTGAGCTCGGCATCACCGCGTTCCGCTTCGTCATGCTCCGCGATCGGGTCATCCCGGCCTCCCGCGGCGGCAAGCTCAAGACCATCATGCAGTCCGTCGCGATCTCGTTCTTCCTCGTGCCGCTCTGGCTCGTACTCGGCGACTGGATCCACTGGGTCAACTACGCGGCCATGGCCGTCGCCCTCGTGCTGACCGTGTCGACCGGCATCGACTACCTCGTCGCCGCCCGGCGCGTGTCGCGACAGTCCCGGAACGACAACTGATATCTGTGACGACTGCGCCCGATCCGACCGATGTACCCGATGTCCCCGCCGTGCCCGACGAGCCGGGTGTGACCGAAGCGGATGACCCCACGACGGCCCTGATCTCCGAGCTCACCCGCCGGGGGCTCACCATCGCCGTGGCCGAGTCCCTGACCGGGGGAGCCCTCGCGGCCGAACTCATCAGGATTCCCGGGGCATCCGTCGTCGTCGCCGGCGGCATCGTCGCCTACCAGACCGAGCTCAAGCACACCCTTCTCGGCGTGGATCCTGCCCTGCTGGCCGCCCAGGGCCCCGTCGACCCGGAGGTCGCTCGCCAGATGGCCGCGGGCGCCCGCAGACGGCTCACCCTCGGCGGTCTCGGCGCGGATATCGGCGTCGCGACGACCGGGGTCGCCGGCCCGGACTCCCAGGGCGGCCGGCAACCGGGCACGGTCTACCTCGGTCTGTCGATCGGAACGGAAACCTCGGCGGTACCCCTCCAGCTCACCGGTGACCGTGCCGCGATCCGGGCGAAAACGGTCCGGGCGGCCGTCGAAGCTGTGCGTGCGCTGATAGCCACGTTACCGACGGAATAGTTCGCGTAAACGCTGGGTTACACCGTACAGATTCACAAGCAAACCCCAGTCGTTCTGGGTAGTCTGCAGGAGTCAGATGGATGTAGTACTGTTGTCCATCCGCCACCGGCATGACCCAAGTAGCTGTACTTGATAAGTACGAGAAGGAGGTTCCGATGATTCTTGTACGACAGGAAATCGGCGATGTGCTCAGGGACTTCCGACTGCAGAAAGGGCGCACACTGCGTCAGGTTGCCAGCAAGGCCAGCGTGGCCCTAGGTTACCTGAGCGAAGTGGAGCGCGGCCAGAAGGAAGCGTCATCCGAGATTCTGGCGTCCGTCGCTGACGCGCTGGACACCCCGATCTCGGTCATCATGCGTGAGGTCGGAGACCGCCTCGCCGTCATCGAGGGAATCGATCGTTTTCCCGACACCGTTCCCGACGAACTCGTCGCGACGTACGACACCGGCATGATGGTTCGTTGACCCCGGGCTTCCCCATCCCCTCCTTCCCCTCCGACCAGGTGGCTTCGTGAGACTCAGTGAATTCCGTCAGGCGTTGAAAGACGAATTCGGTGAGTCATACGGCCACGTGCTGACACGCGACCTCGTGCTCACCTCGCTCGGGAACACCGCCGACCAGGCCCTGGCCGGCGGTGTCCCTGCGCGCGACGTGTGGCTTGCCCTCTGCGCCGAAACCGACGTGCCCAAGAGCCGCTGGTTCGGCGCAGGAGTGCCCGCACCGCGCCCCTAGGCCTCCCGGCCCAGACTTCGACGACTCGTCCGTTCCGGCGCGTCGGTGATCGAATACGTGTTCGACCTTTGGTAGGCTCCTCACCAGCAGGAGTCAGTGCAGAAGTGTCCACCGTCGTCGCGCTTCCCGATCAATGTCGGGGGTGCGGCGTACAGTCGCCTTTGTCAGTGACAGACAGCGAATGCCTTGTCCCAGAGCACGCATCGGGGTCCTCCCGGTGAGTGTGTCGCGACAGCCTATAGGCGCCGAAACGCACGACCGAAGGAGACCCACCATGGCATCAGCAGCAGACCGCGAGAAGGCGCTCGACACCGCGCTCGCCCAGATCGACCGCCAGTTCGGCAAGGGCTCGATCATGCGCCTCGGCAGTGACGACCGCGCCCCCGTCGAGACCATCTCCACCGGCTCCATCGCACTGGACGTGGCCCTCGGAATCGGCGGGCTCCCGCGCGGGCGCATCGTGGAGATCTACGGACCGGAGTCCTCCGGCAAGACCACGCTCACCTTGCACGCCATCGCCAACGCCCAGAAGGGCGGCGGCATCGCCGCGTTCATCGACGCCGAGCACGCCCTCGACCCCGACTACGCCAAGAAGCTCGGCGTTGACATCGACGCGCTCCTCGTCTCCCAGCCCGACACGGGGGAGCAGGCGCTCGAGATCGCCGACATGCTCGTGCGCAGCGGCTCGATCGACCTCATCGTCATCGACTCCGTCGCCGCCCTCGTGCCCCGCGCCGAGATCGAGGGTGAGATGGGCGACTCGCACGTCGGCCTCCAGGCCCGGCTGATGTCCCAGGCGCTGCGCAAGCTCACCGGCGGGCTCAGCCAAACCAACACCACGATGATCTTCATCAACCAGCTCCGCGAGAAGATCGGTGTCTTCTTCGGCAGCCCCGAAACCACCGCGGGCGGCAAGGCGCTCAAGTTCTACGCCTCGGTTCGCCTCGACATCCGCCGCATCGAGACCCTGAAGGACGGCACTGAGGCCGTCGGTAACCGCACGAGGGTCAAGGTGGTCAAGAACAAGATGGCGCCGCCCTTCAAGCAGGCGGAGTTCGACATCATCTACGGCATCGGAATCTCCCGCGAGGGCAGCCTCATCGACTTCGGTGTCGAACAGGGCATCGTGAAGAAGTCCGGCGCCTGGTACACCTACGACGGCGACCAGCTCGGGCAGGGCAAGGAGAACTCCCGTAACTTCCTGCTGAAGAACCCGGACATGGCCAACGAGATCGAGAGCAAGATCCTCTTCAAGCTCGGCATCTCGCCGGAAGGCGCAGCCGCCAAGAAGGCCGCCGCTGCCGCGGACGCCGCGACAGAGCTCGCCGCAAAGGAAGCCGCGACCGCAGCCCGTGCGGCGGCCGGGGAAGACGTGACCCAGCCGAAGACCACCCAGGCCAGGCTCGCCGCACGGAAGGGCGCGTAAGCATGGTGCACTTCGAACCCAAGGCAGAGCCGGACATCAAGCCGGCCGCCGCGGCGGGTACCAGGGCCACGACCAAGCGCAGGGGCGCACTCGCGACGGTGAGCTACCTGCCGGGCGCCCAGGCGCCCGATGGCTCCGCCGATGATGCCGGCACGGACGACGCCATCGACCTGCCCGAGGCCGGCTCCGACAACGAGCACGCCGAGCAGGTCCTCCTGCAGCGGCTGCGCGGCCGCTCGCTATCCATCTCCGAAGCCCGTGGCGTGCTCGTCGGACTCGACCTTCCGGAGAACGAGATCGAAGAGATCATCGAACGGTTCATCCGCCTCGACTATCTCGACGAAGCGAAGCTCGCCGAGCAGATCGTCTACAGCCAGCACGAGCGCAAGGGCCTCGGGCGCTCCGGCGTCCAGGCCGAGATGCGCCGCCGCGGCCTCGACAAGGAGCTCATCGCGGACACGCTCGACGCCATGCCCGACGACGAGACCGAACGGGCCATCGAGGTTGCGATCAAGCGCGTGCAGCAGCTCGGCCGACTCGACGATCGCACCATCGATCGCCGGCTCAACGCCTTCCTGATGCGCAAGGGCTACCCCTCGTCCGTCGTGCGCGAAGCGGTCCAGGCGGCGCTCGACTCGCGCAACGGCGGCCCCTCCTCCGGTGTTCGGTTCCAATAGGCCCGCAGCGGGTACATCCGGCGCGGTCGCGTAAACTGGAGTCACTATGACCTTGAGCACGCAGACCCTGATCGCCCCGTCGCCGGCGGCCCGCGACGCCGACGGCCGGGCGCGCACCTACGAGGTGCGCACCTTTGGCTGCCAGATGAACGTGCACGACTCCGAACGGTTGAGCGGTTCCCTCGAAGCCGCCGGGTACGTTCCCGCCGACGGGGCGGAGGCCGACATCGTCGTGCTGAACACGTGCGCGGTGCGGGAGAACGCGGACAACAAGCTCTACGGCAACCTCGGCCAGCTCGCGTCGATCAAACGGCGCCATGCCGGCATGCAGATCGCCGTCGGCGGCTGCCTCGCGCAGAAAGACAAGGACGTCATCCTCGGGAAGGCGCCCTGGGTCGACGTCGTCTTCGGAACCCACAACATGGGCGCCCTGCCGAGCCTGCTCGAACGCGCCCGGCACAACGGCGAGGCCCAGCTCGAGATCCTCGATGCCCTCGAGACCTTCCCCTCGACACTCCCGACCAAGCGCGACTCGAGCTACAGCGGGTGGGTCTCCATCTCGGTCGGCTGCAACAACACCTGCACCTTCTGCATCGTCCCCGCCCTGCGCGGCAAGGAAAAGGACCGCCGGCCCGGTGAGATCCTCGCCGAGATCCAGGCGCTCGTCGACGACGGCGCCATCGAGGTCACGCTGCTCGGCCAGAACGTCAACTCCTACGGCGTCGAATTCGGCGACCGGCTCGCCTTCGGCAAACTCCTCCGCGCCGCCGGGAAGATCGAGGGACTCGAACGCATCCGCTTCACGAGCCCGCACCCCGCCGCCTTCACGGACGACGTCATCGAGGCCATGGCCGACACTCCCGCCGTGATGCCGCAGCTGCACATGCCGCTGCAGTCCGGTTCCGACCGGGTACTCAAGGCCATGCGCCGGTCCTACCGCTCCGAGCGTTTCCTCGGCATCCTCGACCGGGTTCGGGCGCGGATGCCCGACGCCGCGATCAGCACCGACATCATCGTCGGCTTCCCCGGCGAGACCGAGGAAGACTTCCAGGACACCCTCCGGGTCGTCGAGCGTGCACGATTCGCGACGGCCTTCACCTTCCAGTACTCGATCCGCCCGGGCACACCGGCGGCCGAGATGGCCGACCAGGTGCCCAAGGAGATCGTCCAGGATCGTTACGAGCGCCTCGCTGCGCTGCAGGAGCGCATCTCGTGGGAAGAGAACCAGGCCGTGATCGGCCGGGAGCTCGAACTGCTCGTCGCCAACGGTGAGGGCCGCAAGGACTCGGACACCCACCGGATGAGCGGGCGCGCGCCAGACAGCCGCCTCGTGCACTTCGACGTTCCCGAGGGTTCAGAGCGTCCCCGCCCCGGGGACCTCGTCACGGTGACCGTGACCCAGGCCGCGCCGTTCCACCTGATCGCAGACTCCCGGGACGGAGCTCCCCTGCGCATCCGCCGGACCACGGCCGGGGACGCCTGGGACCGCGCAGAAGCGGATGCCTGTGGCGTGCCGAGCCACTCGGGTGCCGCAGCGGGCGGCGCCGTCTCGCTCGGGATGCCCACCCTCGGACTCCGTCCCACCGCACCGCACACCGCGTCGCACGGTGCCGCGCCGGACTCTGCCCCGAGCTCCACAGCCCACTCGGCCGCGCAGGGAGTTCCGGAGTCCGCGCATGTCGCGGCGCCCACCCTCGCGGCACCCACCGCCGCGGCACCCTCCGTCGCGGCTCAGGCTCCGGCTCCGGCGCCCGCCGTTCCGACCGCCGCTCGCCGGATCCCGGCGATCAATGCGAGCTCAACCGTGCCGATCTACGCCGCCGACGACGGTGAGCGCTAACCGGGTGCTTGTCGTCATCGTCGGACCGACCGGCACCGGCAAGAGCGAGCTGTCCCTCGACATCGCCGAGAGCCTCAGGGCGGAAGGGAGACCGGCCGAAATTGTCAATGCCGATGCCATGCAGCTCTATCGCGGAATGGACATCGGCACCGCCAAGCTCGGCGCGGACGAGCAGCGGGGGATCCCGCACCACCTGCTCGACGTGCTCGCCGTGACCGACGAGGCCGCGGTCGCCCGCTACCAGACCGAGGCCCGCATCGCGATCGAGGACATCACCGCCCGCGGCGCCGTTCCTATCCTCGTCGGCGGCTCCGGGCTGTACGTGTCCTCCGTGGTCTATGACTTCCAGTTCCCGGCTACGGACCCGGTGCTGCGCGCCCGGCTCGAGGCAGACCTGGTCGAGCAGGGCCCCGGCGGGCTCTATGCGCGCCTGAAGGCCGTCGACCCCGGCGCCGCCTCGCGGATCGGCCCGAGCAACGGCCGCCGCCTCGTACGCGCGCTCGAGGTCGTCGAACTCACCGGGGCGCCGCACCTCGCCGCCCTGCCGGGGGAGCCCGTGTACTGGCGCCCGGCCGTGACCGTCGGCCTGCGGGCGCCGCGCGAGGAACTCACCGCACGCCTCGACGCCCGCGTCGACCGGATGTGGGCAGGCGGCCTCCTGGACGAGGTCCGCGGCCTCATCCCGGCCGGCCTCGAAACCGGCGTCACCGCGAGCCGGGCCATCGGCTACGCGCAGGCGCTCGGCCAGCTCAGCGGCCGGCTCAGCCAGGCGGAGGCGATCGAGCAGACCCAGCAGCTCACCCGTCGCTACGCCCGCCGTCAGGTGAGCTGGTTCAAGCGCTCACCGGACACGCACTGGATCGACTACGACTCGCCCGACCGCCTCGCGTCCGCCCGCTCCCACCTCTGACCCCTAACGAATTCGACGGAGATTTTGGGATTTTTGCACCTGGGGCGGCTTTTGAAGCTCTTTCCGGGCAAGATCTCCGTCGAATCGGTTCGGGCAGCGGATGCCGGGTGCGGGTCCCCGAGGGCGGTCATCGTCGTTCGGGAGGCACTGCCCGGGTCGGGACGCACCGGTCTGCTCCCTACACTGGTCTGATGGGCATCGATCTCAACTTCACCAAAGGCCAGGGCACGGGCAACGACTTCGTGTTGTTCGCCGATCCCGACGGGCAGATCGAGCTGACCCCGGCGCAGATCCGCGCGATCTGCGACCGCCGCTTCGGCATCGGCGCCGACGGCATCATCCGCGCGGTGCGTTCGCGCAGCCTCTCGGCCGGAGCGGCCGCCCTCGCGGAGGACGACCAGGCCGAGTGGTTCATGGACTACTGGAATGCCGACGGAACGCTCTCCGAGATGTGCGGCAACGGCATCCGTGTCTACGCCAGGTTCCTCGCCGAACAGGGCCTTGCCGACCTGCCCGGCGGAGACACCCTCGTCGTCGGCACCCGTGCGGGCGTCCGTGACGTGCAACGGAACGCTGCCGGCTACCAGGTCGACCTGGGCCGCTGGCGGCTCGACGGCGGCGAACCACTCGTGCGCGCCCGCAACCTCGCCGTCGCCCGGCCCGGTCTCGGCATCAACGTCGGCAACCCGCACGTCGTGGTCGCCCTCGCAGACCTCGCCGAACTCGAGAGCGCCGACCTCGGCTATATACCGCAGCTCGACCCCGAACCCGCCGACGGCGCCAACGTCGAATTCGTCGTGCCCGGCGACCCCCTGATCGTCGACGGGGTCGGGCACATCCGGATGCGCGTCCACGAACGCGGCAGCGGCGAGACGCTCTCCTGCGGCACGGGAGCAGCAGCGGCCGCCCTCGCGACCCGGCACTGGGCGGGCGCGGGAGCCCCGAACCAGTGGCGCGTCGAGGTGACCGGCGGCACGCTCGGCGTGCGGATGTTCCCGGTCGAGGACGGCGAGCACGTCGCGCTCTCCGGGCCGGCCGAGCTCGTGTACGACGGCGTCTTCCGCCTGAACTGACCCCCGGCGCCTGCACCATCACCGAACGGTGCACCCGCCGTTGCTGCCTGCCGCGAGAGTACGAAAATGGCCCCTTCGCGGCCCGCGAAAGGGCCATTTCTCCGCTCTCGCGGAACCCTCGCAGGCGGGGCGGGGCGGGGGAGTGCGCTCGCTGTTAGAGGGCGGATGCTCCGTGGCGCTTGACGCGCAGGACCCGGAAGCCCTTGCTGATCGCGAAGCGGGACACCGCGAAGTCGGAGGGGAGTTCGCCGTCGAGCCAGCGCTGCAGGGAATCGGAGCCGAGGTTGCGCTGCACGACGAGCCAGGCATCCGAATCGGGTTCGAGGCGGGGCAGCCAGCCGCTCAGCAGATTGTGCAACTCACTCTTGCCGACCCGGATCGGCGGGTTCGACCAGATCGTACGGAACTGCACATGGGCGGGAACCTGATCGGGTGTGACGGCCGTGATGTTGGTCAGCCCGAGCTTCTCGGCATTGAGCCGCACGAGGTCGAGGGCGCGTTCGTTCACGTCGACAGCCCAGATCGTGGCGCGCGGCGAGGCGAGCGCGAGGTGGAAGCTGATCGGGCCCCAGCCGCAGCCGAGGTCGAGGAAATCGCCCCCCGGCGGCGGGGCCGGCGAGTTCTCCAGGAGCACCTTGGTGCCCGTGTCGATGTGGTCAGGGCTGAACACGGAATTGGCGGTCGTGACCTCCCGCGCCTGGCCTCCCAGGTGCACGGTCACCTGCTGCAGCCTGAGCTTGCTGTCGGGGGCAGGGGTGAAGTAATGGTCGGAGGGCATAGAGGGAACCTACCGCGCTTCGAGGAAGTAAGGTTAAAGGAATGATTGAACCAGTTGAAACCCCGGACGACGTTGTGGCACGGGTCCTTGCCAGTGCCGATTCCAAGGCCGCAGGCTACTCCCTGTTCCGCAGCGGGAGCGCCCAGGCCCTCGATGCCGAGCCCCGCTCCGACGAACACGATGACGGCCATGACGGCGCCCAGCTCGACCGCGAAGACCGCAACGCCCTCCGCCGGGTTCCGAGCCTCTCGACTGAGCTCGAGGACGTCACCGAGGTCGAATACCGGCAGCTGCGCCTCGAGAACGTCATCCTGATCGGCCTCTACACCCAGGGCACCGTCGCGGACGCCGAGAACTCCATGCGCGAACTCGCCGCCCTCGCCGAGACCGCGGGTGCGACCGTGCTCGACGGCCTCATGCAGCGCCGCGCCACCCCGGACACGAGCACCTACCTCGGCAAGGGCAAGGCGCAGGAACTCGCCGGCATCGTCAAGGCCCTCGGCGCCGACACCGTCATCGCCGACACCGAACTCGCGCCCAGCCAGCGCCGCGCCCTCGAAGACGTCGTCAAGGTCAAGGTCATCGACCGCACCGCCACGATCCTCGACATCTTCAGCCAGCACGCCAAGAGCCGGGAGGGCAAGGCCCAGGTCGAGCTCGCCCAGCTCGAATACCTGCTGCCCCGCCTCCGCGGCTGGGGCGACTCGATGTCCCGCCAGGCCGGTGGCCAGGTCGGCGGCACCGGTGCCGGAATGGGTTCCCGCGGCCCCGGCGAGACGAAGATCGAACTCGACCGTCGTCGCATCCACACCCGGATGTCCCGGCTGCGCAAGCAGATCCTGGCCATGAAACCTGCCCGCGAGGCCAAGCGCGCCAACCGCAAGCGCAACGCCGTGCCCTCCGTCGCGATCGTCGGCTATACCAACGCCGGCAAGTCGAGCCTGCTCAACCGGATCACCCGGGCCGGCGTGCTCGTCGAGAACTCCCTGTTCGCCACGCTCGACGCGACCGTGCGCAAGTCCACAACGAGCGACGGCCGGCTGTACACGCTCACCGACACCGTCGGCTTCGTCCGCAACCTCCCGCACCAACTCGTCGAGGCCTTCCGGTCGACCCTCGAGGAGGTCGCCGACGCCGACGTCATCGTTCACGTCGTCGACGCATCCCACCCCGACCCGGCGAGCCAGCTCGCGACGGTCCGTGAGGTCATCAGCGAGGTCGGCGCCCGGGAGATCCCCGAACTCGTCGTCTTCAACAAGAGCGACCTGGTCAGCGACGACGATCGCCTGGTGCTCCGCGGCCTCTGGCCGAAGGGCATCTTCGTCTCCGCGCGCACCGGCGAAGGCATCGACGAGGTGCTCGCCGCGGTCGCTGACCTGCTGCCGCGCCCCTCCATCGAGCTCGACCTGCTCATCCCCTACGAGCGCGGAGACCTGATCGCGATCCTGCACGCGCAGGGCACGATCCTGAGCACCGACTACGCCGAAACCGGCACGCGGGTGCGTGCCCTCGTCACGACCGAGATCCAGTCCCTGTTCGCACCGTTCCTCCTCGCACCCTCAGGCACCGCGCCCGCCGTCGCGAGCTGACCGAGGTAACGAACGGTCACACTCGTGCAATCCCGGGAGGGGATTGCTAGAGTTTTCTTCAATCGTTGCCGACGGATTCTTGTCCGCCGGCATGGAGCGACAGCCGAGCCCGGCACCCGCCCGCGAACACCCGCCAGGGCTCCCTGACGGTCCGCGGCCGCCCGGCCATTTCAGTGAACACACTGGATTCTGTCGAATGAGGAATGAATGTCCACTCCACCGGACTCCGCCCGCACGCGGCGCATCCCGTTCTCCTTCGAGCTGTACCCGCCCAAAACGGATGCCGCGGCATCCGCTCTCGCGACGACGATCGACCATCTCGCGGCGGCAGGGCCCGACTTCCTCTCGGTCACCTACGGAGCAAACGGATCCTCGCGTCGCTCCTCGCTCGATGTGCTCAGCCGCATCCTCCGCACGACGAACGTCGAAGCGATGGCGCACCTCACCTGCGTCGGCTCCACCCACGACGAAGCGAACCGGCTGATCCGCGAGTTCCTCGACGCGGGAGTGCGCAGCTTCCTCGCCCTCCGGGGCGACCCCCCTGCCGGCTCGAAGGAAGGCGAGGAGTTCCTCGGCGACTTCGGCAGCGCCGCCGAACTCGTACAGCTCATCCACCGGGTTCAGGCCGAGAAATCGCCGTACCGTGAGACGATCATCCCCGGTATCCCGGCGGCCCGCGCCGTGAAGCCCGGCCACGAGAAGGTGCGGATCGCCGTCGCGGCGTTCCCGAACGGCCATCCCCGGTCGCGCTCCTCGGCGCAGGACATCGACACCCTGCTCGCCAAGCAGGCCGCGGGCGCGAACCTCGGCATCACCCAGCTCTTCTTCCACGCCGACCACTTCCTGAGCTTCGTCCAGCGCGCCAGGGAGGCCGGTGTGCTCTTCCCGATCCTGCCCGGCATCATGCCCGTGACGAGCCCGGCCAGACTCCGGCGGATCATCGAGCTCTCCGGCGAACAGATGCCCGCAGACCTGTCCATCCGGCTCGAGATCGAACCGACCAAGGAGGGCCAGCGCGAGATCGGCATCCAGCACGCCGTCGACCTCGCCAGACAGGTGATCGCAGGTGGCGCCCCCGGGCTGCACCTGTACGCCTTCAACCAGCACGAGACCGTACTCGAGGTGCTCGACGGCTGCGGCCTGCTCGGCGCACCGACGCCGGTTCGGGCGCACACGGGACTGCCGGCGGCCGTGTAACCGCCGCCCAGCGGCCCCACCCCGGTCGCCGCCACAATTCTCACTCTCCGCCGAACGCCGGCTCGTGCCCCGGAGTTCCGTCGCGCCCGAAAGCGCGCCGGCCGACACCCCAGCCTTCTCTCAGACCACCGTCCACCATCCGCTTCACCGCCCCATCACCGCAAAGGAAACGTCATGACCCCCACCGCCCCGTTCCCCACCGGCACGATCCTCGGCTACCCGCGCATCGGCCCGCGCCGCGAGCTCAAGAAAGCCGTCGAATCTTTCTGGGCCGGCACGTCGACCGCCGCCGAGCTCGAGGCCACCGCTGCCGGACTCCGCCAGGCCACGCGCGACCGCCTCGCCGCCCTCGGTCTCGGCCGCACCGACTCCGCCATCCCCGAGTCCTTCTCCTACTACGACCAGATGCTCGACGCACTCTGCACGGTCGGCGCCGTGCCCGCCCGCTTCGCCGGGCTCGTCGACGCTGACGGACACATCGACCTCGCCGGATACTTCACCCTCGCTCGCGGCGAAGGGGACAGCCTTCCGCTCGAAATGACCAAGTGGTTCGACTCGAACTACCACTACCTCGTTCCCGAGATCGGCCCGGACACCGAGTTCTCCCTCTCGAGCGACCGGATCGTGCGCGAGTTCGAGGAAGCGCGCTCGGCCGACTTCCTGACCCGGCCCGTCATCGTCGGCCCGGTCACCTTCCTGCTGCTCAGCAAGCCGAGCGACGAAGCCCCCGCGGGTTTCCGGCCGCTCGACCGGCTCGACGACCTCATCCCCGTCTACGCGACCCTGCTGCAGCGCCTCGCCGACGCAGGCGCCGAATGGGTCCAGCTCGACGAACCGGGTCTCGTCAGCGAGAGCATCGACGTGCCCCGCGCCGATACCCTCAGCGCCGTGCAGTGGGCATACGGGACCCTCGGCCACCTCGCCCAGCGCCCGGCGATCTTCATCGCCGCACCCTATGGCAGCCTCGGCGACGCCCTGCCCGTGCTCGCCGCTGCGCCCATCGAGGCCATCGGCCTCGATCTCGTCCGCGGCGCACTGCCGGCGCCCGTCCCCGGCCTGGACGGGAAGACCCTCGTCGCCGGTGTCGTCGACGGGCACAACGTCTGGCGCGGCGACCTGGCGGATGCCTTCACGAGCGTCACCGGACTGGGCGCGCTGTCGACGCGGGTCGCCGTCTCAACCTCGACGAGCCTGCAGCACGTCCCGCACACGATCGCTGATGAGCCCGCACTCGGTGCCGAGCTCCTGAGCTGGCTCGCCTTCGCCGACGAGAAGGTCGGCCAGGTCGCGACCCTCGCCCGTGGGCTGGCGGAGGGCCGGGAGGTTATCGCCGCCGAACTGGACGCCGCGACCGCGGCACTGGCCGCCCGCAGCTCCGCTCCCGGCGTCCGTGATGGCGAAGTCCGGGCCCGCGCCGCGGAGCTCACCGACGCCGCATACCGGCGTGGCGCCTACGCTGACCGGCTTGTCGCCCAGGAGACCGCGCTTGCGCTGCCCTTCCTGCCGACGACGACCATCGGCTCCTTTCCGCAGACGGGGGAGATCCGTCGCGCCCGCGCCCGCTTCCTGAAGGGAGTGCTCACGGCCGACGAGTACCGCGACCTGATGCGCGCGGAGATCGCCCGGGTCGTCGCCCTGCAGGAGGAGCTCGGCCTCGATGTGCTCGTGCACGGGGAACCCGAGCGCAACGACATGGTGCAGTACTTCGCCGAGAACCTCGACGGCTTCGCGGTCACCGACAACGGCTGGGTTCAGTCCTATGGCAGCCGGTGCACGCGTCCGTCGATCCTCTGGGGCGATGTGTCCCGGCCGAAGCCGATCACCGTCGAGTGGTCGACCTACACGCAGGGGCTGACCGCGAAGCCGGTCAAGGGCATGCTGACCGGCCCGGTGACCATCCTCGCCTGGTCCTTCGTGCGCGACGACCAGCCCCTCGGTGAGACGGCACGTCAGGTCGCCCTCGCCCTCCGCGACGAGATCGCCGACCTCGAGGCCGCCGGAATCGGCATCGTCCAGGTCGACGAGCCCGCACTGCGCGAACTGCTCCCGCTCGAGAAGGCCGGGCACGCCGACTACCTCGACTGGTCTGTCGGCTCGTTCCGGCTCGCGACCGCCGGCGTGCGTGACGCCACCCAGATCCACACCCACCTCTGCTACTCAGAGTTCGGCGTCGTGCTGGAGGCGATCCGCGCCCTGGATGCCGACGTGACGAGCATCGAGGCCGCACGCTCCCGCATGGAAGTCGTCACGGACATCCAGGCCAACGGCTTCGACCACGGCATCGGCCCGGGCGTCTACGACATCCACTCGCCGCGGGTGCCGGGCGTTGCCGAGCTCACGGACTTGCTCGACCGGGCCGTCGCGGCCATCCCGGCCGGCCAGGTGTGGGTGAATCCGGACTGCGGGCTCAAGACCCGCGGCTACGCCGAGACGGTCGAGTCCCTGACCAACATGATCGAGGCGACCCGCATCGTGCGCGCCCGCCTCGCCGCAGGAGTCCCCGCTCGCGCCTGACCAGGTCCGGGCGCCGCTTCGCGCCAGACCCGCCACGCGACAGACCCGCCAGACGCGCCAGACGCGCCAGTTCAGCCGCTTCGCGCCAGCTCCCGTTCTCCGCGCTCCAATTCCGCCGTTTCGCGCCAGGCATGCCTGGCGCGAAACGGCGCAGTTGGCGCGCGCCAAATCGTGGTGCGCGCCGGAGTGCGATCGTGCGCCGGGTTGAGAGCGAGCGCGGTCGATCGAGCGAGCGCGGAGGATAGACCGAGCGCGGCAGCTAAAGGGAACGCAGGACGGCGACGATCTTGCCGAGGATCTCGGCGTGGTCGCCGAGGATCGGCTCGAAGTTGGTGTTCCTCGGCAGCAGCCAGGTGTGGCCGTCGCGCTGCCGGAAGACCTTGACCGTCGCTTCGCCGTCGAGCATCGCGGCGACGATCTCGCCGTTCTCCGCGGTCTTCTGCTGGCGGACGACGACCCAGTCGCCGTCCATGATCGCGGCGTCGATCATCGACTCACCGACGACCTTGAGCATGAACAGCTCGCCCTTGCCCACGAGCTGGCGCGGGAGCGGGAAGATCTCGTCGACCTGCTGGTCGGCCATGATCGGCACACCGGCGGCGATCCGACCGACGAGCGGCACCATGGCCGCGTCGCCGACCGGGGTTCCCTGCTGGAAGTTTTCCGCGGCTCCGGCGGCGGTGTCCTCCGGAGACTGCGGCAGCTCGATCAGCACCTCGAGCGCCCGGGGCCGGTTCGGGTCCCGGCGCAGGTAGCCGCTCAGCTGGAGCTGGTTGAGCTGGTGGGTGACGCTCGACAGCGAAGACAACCCGACGGCGTCACCGATCTCCCGCATGCTCGGCGGATAGCCCCGCTGGCCGACGGAGCGCTGGATGACGTCCATGATCGCGCGCTGCTTGTCGCTGAGGCTCTTCCTCCGACGTGTCCCACCGCGTTCGGGGGAACTGGCGGTCAACGGGGTCACGCTGTCCTGGGTCACGATGTCGCTCCTGTCGGTGGCGGTGGGCGGTGGCGGGCGGTCGTCCCGGCGGATGCCGTGAGGCGACCGTATCCGAATGTCAGTGGTCGCTGGTTGAGTTCACACCAGTCAATCGAAACTGTAACCAGTGCGGGGCGATGTGCAGACATTCATTCGAGTGTGTCGTGTACTTCACCCCAATAATAACCGGAGGAAGTCTTGATTGTTCGAACAATCGAATATATATTCGGAACATAGCTTCGTATCCGGCTCTCCCGGCCGAGAGCCGGATACGAATACACAGGAGGCAGACATGAGCACAACAATCGAGCTGGTCCCGGGGGCGCACACCCGGCTGCGCATCACGCGGCGCGGTCGTGCCGTGCTGACCGCGATCGCCGGCGTCCCCCTCGTCGTGGGCGCGCTGGCCATCGCCCTCAACGGCGGCCTCGCCGCCGCCGACGGCAGTACGTTGAGCGGCGCCAGCGGAAGTGCGACGACGTTCGACTACGTCACGATCCAGTCGGGCCAGTCGTTGTGGCAGCTTGCAAAGCGCATCGCGCCCGCCGCCGACCCGCGCGAAGTCATCGCCGAGATCGTCAACCTGAATCAGCTGCCCTCCGAGAGTGTGCAGCCGGGCCAGCGCCTGGCCCTCCCTGCCGAATACTGAACCTGCCGAATACTGATCCAGCCGGATCCTGAAGTAGTCGGATCCTGAACCAGCCGGATCCTGAACCACCGGCGATAACGCCCACCGGTGCTGAAGCCCATCAGTATTATGGGGGGAGTGACCAGTCTCAACGACCTGCCCCTCCGCGACAATCTTCGCGGGCTCACTCCCTATGGGGCACCGCAGCTGCACGTGCCGGTCGCTCTCAATGTGAATGAGAACACCCACGGGATCCCCGAGGACGTGGCCGTCGACATCGCAGCAGCCCTGGCCGCCGCGATCCGCGGGATCAACCGGTACCCGGACCGCGAGTTCACGGAACTGCGCGAGGCGATGGCCCGCTACCTCGGTCACGGTCTCACCCGCCAGAACATCTGGGCGGCCAACGGCTCCAACGAGGTCCTCCAGCAGGTGCTGCAGGCCTTCGGCGGGCCGGGACGCACCGTCCTCGGGTTCGCCCCCACCTATTCGATGTACCCATTGCTCGCCTCGGGCACCGGAACGCGCTGGGTCGCCGGTGACCGCGACGCCGACTTCGAACTCACCCCGGAACGCGCCGTCGACTGGGTCAACCGGGTCAACCCCGACCTCGTCTTCCTGTGCTCCCCGAACAACCCGACCGGGACCCCGCTCTCGCTCGACGTGATCGCGGCGGTCTACGACGCCTGCGACGGCATCGTGGTCGTCGACGAGGCCTACGCCGAATTCGCCCCGGTGGGGACGGCATCCGCCCTCACCCTGCTGCCCGGGCGTGAACGCCTGCTCGTCTCCCGCACGATGAGCAAGGCCTTCGCGTTCGCCGGAGCCCGGGTGGGCTACCTCGCGGCCGACCCGGCCGTGACGGATGCTCTGCGCCTCGTTCGCCTGCCGTACCACCTCTCCGCGCTCACCCAGGCCGCGGCCGTCGCCGCGTTCGCGCACACTCCGGAGATGCTGCGCATGGTCGACGACATCCGCGGCCAGCGCGACCGCCTCGTCACCGAGCTGAGCCGGCTGGGCTACCGACCCTTGCGCAGCTGGAGCAATTTTGTGCTCTTCGGCGGCGTCGCCGACCCGCGCGCCACGTTCGAGGCGCTGCTCGCCGAGGGCATCCTCGTGCGCGACGTCGGGATCCCCGGCCACCTGCGGGTGACGGCAGGCACCGAGAGCGAGACGAGCGCTTTCCTCGACGCCCTCGAAGCGCTGGGCCACGCGTAACCGCCGGGGCCAATAAACTAGCGGCATGAGCTCACAGTCACCGGCCGCACCGTCAACGACCGCACAGGCGCGCATCGCACACCTGCAGCGGGAGACGAGCGAGTCGAGCATCGACCTGACGATCAACCTCGACGGCACCGGCGTCTCCGACATCCACACCTCGGTGCCGTTCTACGACCACCTGCTCACCGCGTTCGCCAAGCACTCCCTGACCGACCTCACGGTGCGGGCGACCGGAGACATCGAGATCGACGTGCACCACACCGTCGAAGACATCGGCATCGTGCTCGGACTCGCCATCCGGCAGGCGCTCGGCGACAAGTCCGGCATCTCCCGCTACGGCGACGCGCTCGTGCCGCTGGACGACGCCCTGGCCCAGGCCGTCGTCGACATCTCCGGACGACCGTACCTCGTACACACCGGGGAGCCGGCCGGCTTCGAGTTCCACCT
The DNA here is from genome assembly GCF_035019865.1 of Cryobacterium sp. 10I5. Classification (NCBI taxonomy): domain Bacteria; kingdom Bacillati; phylum Actinomycetota; class Actinomycetes; order Micrococcales; family Microbacteriaceae; genus Cryobacterium; species Cryobacterium sp. 10I5. The sequence continues at coordinate 33,078 of NZ_JASJVI010000008.1, read as the reverse complement.
CATCGGCGGGCACTTCACCGGCTCGATGGTACGCCACGTCTTCGAGGCGATCGCCTTCAATGCCGCGCTCACCGTGCACATCACCGTGCTCGGCGGCCGAGACCCGCACCACATCGCCGAGGCCGAATTCAAGGCCTTCGCCCGGGCATTCCGCCAGGCCAAGGCCTACGACCCGCTCGTCTCCGGCATCCCCTCGACCAAGGGCGCGCTGTGACGAGCGTCGTCGTCTTCGACTACGGCACGGGCAACGTGCACTCGGCCGTGAAGGCGCTCGAGCTCGCCGGAGCCGACGTGACCCTGACCAGCGACCGCCGCACCGCCCTCGAGGCTTCCGGACTCGTCGTGCCCGGCGTCGGAGCGTTCAGCGCCGTGATGAGCGCGCTCACCGCCGTGCGCGGCGACGAGATCGTCGACCGCCGCATCGCCGGGGGACGACCGGTGCTCGGCATCTGCGTCGGCATGCAGGTGCTCTTCGAACACGGCGTCGAACGCGGCTCGGAGACGGAGGGACTCGGCGAATGGCCCGGCACCGTCGCCCAGCTGCCCGCGAAGATCCTCCCGCACATGGGCTGGAACACCGTCACCCCCGACCCGAACTCGCGCCTCTTCGCCGGCATCGAGGACGAGCGGTTCTACTTCGTGCACTCCTTCGCAGCCCAGGAATGGACGCTCGAGGTCACGCCGCCGTTCCCGCGGCCCCGGCTCACCTGGGCGGAACACGGTGGACCGTTCCTCGCCGCCGTCGAGAACGGACCGCTCTCCGCGACCCAGTTCCACCCGGAGAAGTCGGGTGAGGCCGGCATCCGCCTGCTGAAGAACTGGATCGGCACCCTGCGGGATTGACCATCCCTCGCGCACTCTGTTCGGCGGCCTTGCCGCACCCATCCCTGATCTGAGGACTACCGTGACTGAAACCACCCCCCGCCTCGTCCTGCTCCCGGCCGTCGACGTCGCAGACGGCAAGGCTGTGCGACTCACCCAGGGTGAGGCAGGCACCGAGACCAACTACGGCGACCCCGTCGACGCCGCCCTCGACTGGGCGAGGCAGGGCGCCGAGTGGATCCACCTCGTCGACCTCGACGCGGCCTTCGGGCGCGGCACCAACACCGAGGTGATCAGCCGGGTCATCCGCGAGGTCGTCGGAGTCAGGATCGAACTGTCCGGCGGAATCCGGGACGACGCCTCCCTGCAGGCGGCGCTCGGCGCGGGCGTCAGCCGGATCGACCTCGGAACGGCAGCACTGGAGAACCCGGACTGGGCCGCCCGCGTGATCGCAGAACACGGTGACGCCGTCGCCGTCGGCCTGGACGTGCGCGGCACGACCCTCGCCGCCCGCGGCTGGACGAAGGAGGGCGGCGACCTCTGGGAGGTGCTCGCCCGCCTCGAGGAGGCCGGCTGCTCCCGCTACGTCGTGACCGACGTCACCAAGGACGGCACCCTCCAGGGTCCGAACCTCGACCTGCTCCGGCAGGTGCTCGAGCACACCGATCGTCCCGTGGTCGCCTCCGGCGGCATCTCGAGCCTGGCCGACCTGGTCGCCCTGCGCGAGCTCGTCCCGCTCGGGCTCGAGGGTGCGATCGTGGGCAAGGCGCTCTACGCCGGCGCCTTCACCCTCGGTGAGGCACTGGATGTCGCCGGCCGTTAACCTCGGATCGACCGGACTCCCCGGGGGCCCAGAGGGCCAGGGCGGCCACGGCGGCCCCGCCGATTCCGCAGGACAGCCCTGGGCCGGCCGGGCCTTCGAGGCCAACGACCACGCCGGCGACGACGGATCGGCCCCGCTCGAGCTCCTCGCCGCCCTCGCCCGCTACCGCGACCGGGAGTCGGGGGAGGAGGCCGTCGTCGACGCGATCCGCTCCTCGCGGCTCTTGATCCCGCTCGTGACGGCGCTCGGGGACTCCGGCCACACCGAGGCCGGCCTCCTGGTCGACAAGACCCAGGAGCTCTCCGTCATCACGGTCGCCGGACCGGACGGCCGGAACGTGCTCCCGGTATTCACCTCGGCCGAAGCCATGGCCGCGTGGAACAGTGCGGCGCGGCCGGTGCCGGCCGACGGCATCCGGATCGCCCTCGCCGCGGCGCAGGAGAACACCGACCTCGTCGTACTGGACCCGACCGCGCCGACCGAATACGTCGTGCGGCGACCGGCCCTGTGGGCGATCGCCCAGGGCCAGCCCTGGACGCCGAGCTACGCGAGCCGTGCCGTCGCCGATGCCTTCGCTGAGTCGATCACGAGCGAGCTGAGCGTGCTCGGCGTCGCCCTCTCCGCGGGCGACCCGCTCGGCCGGCTCGCCGGGCCCGAGCTCGTGGTGCGCCTCGAACTCGTCGACGGCCTGACCCGCGTGGAACTCGACGCGACGCTCGCCCGACTCGCCGCGCGGTGGTCGGCGAGCGACACGATCGCAACGCAGGTCGATTCGCTGCGCGTGCAGCTCACCGCGTCGAGCTGACCGAGCCGTTTGCTGCGGCCGATTGTCAGGGGTGAGCGGGAAGATGGAGAGATGACCGAGGTCCTGCAGAGATTCTCGCCCGCCACCCGGGCCTGGTTCGGCCAGGCCTTCGCAGCGCCGACCGAGGCCCAACTCGGCGCCTGGGACGCCATCACCCGTGGCTCGCACGCGCTCGTCGTCGCCCCGACCGGCTCGGGCAAGACCCTCGCGGCCTTCCTGTGGGCCATCGACCGGCTGGCGACCCCGGCTCCGTCAGGGCAATCCGCGACAACGGATGCTGCCGGCACAGCGGCCGTCGCCGCCCCGCTGCCGCGCACCCGGGTGCTCTACATCTCCCCGCTCAAGGCACTCGGCGTCGACGTCGAACGGAACCTCCGCGCCCCCCTCGTCGGCATCACCCAGGCGGCGGCCCGGCTCGGCTTCCCTCCGGTCACGGTGACCGTCGGCGTCCGCTCGGGAGACACCCCGGCCGCCGACCGGCGCACCCTCGTCAAGACGCCCCCCGACATCCTGATCACGACGCCGGAGTCGCTCTTCCTGATGCTCACCTCTGCGGCCCGCGACTCCCTGCGCGGAGTCGACACCGTGATCATTGACGAGGTGCACGCCGTCGCGTCGAGCAAGCGCGGCGCCCACCTCGCCGTCTCCCTGGAACGCCTCGACGAGCTGCTCGCGCGGCCGGCGCAGCGGATCGGCCTCTCGGCGACCGTCCGCCCGGCCGCGGAGGTCGCCCGCTTCCTCGGCGGCTCTGCCCCGGTGCAGATCGTCAACCCCGCCGCGGGCAAACGCTTCGACCTCCGCGTCGTCGTCCCCGTCGACGACATGACCCAGCTCGGCCCCGTTCCCGAACGGGAGGGGGCGACCGCGGCCGCCGCACCGCAGGCCGGTTCGATCTGGCCGCACGTCGAAGAGGCCATCGTCGACGAGGTGCTCGCGCACTCCTCGTCCATCGTCTTCGCGAACTCGCGCCGCCTCGCCGAGCGACTGACCGCGCGCTTCAACGAGATCTACGCCGGTCGCCTGGCGGATGCCGCGGAGCAGGCCACCGGCGAACTCACGCCCGTCGGGGCAGGGGTCGCACCGGCATCCGGCGCCGAGGGCACGGCCGGGACAGTCTTCGAGGGCGCTGCCGGAACCGCTGCCGGTGCGGGCACAGCACGGGGTGCAGCGGTCCCTGCGCGGCCGCCCGCGGACGTGATGGGCGCGAGCGGCCAGAGCGAGGGAGCCGAGCCGCTCCTTGCCCGCGCGCACCACGGCTCGGTGAGCAAGGAACAGCGCTCGATGATCGAAGAAGATCTCAAGGCCGGGCGGCTGCGCTGCGTGGTCGCGACGTCGAGCCTGGAACTCGGCATCGACATGGGCGCGGTCGACCTCGTCGTGCAGGTCGAGTCTCCGCCCTCGGTCGCGAGCGGGCTGCAGCGGGTCGGCCGCGCCGGGCACCAGGTCGGCGAGATCTCCCGCGGCGTGATCTATCCCAAGCACCGTGCCGACCTCATCCACGCCGCCGTCGCGGCCGAGCGGATGGTCGCCGGGCTGATCGAGTCGATCGCGGTGCCGTCCAACCCCCTCGACATCCTCGCCCAGCAGACCGTCGCCGCCGTGGCGCTCGAACCGATCCAGGCCGAGGACTGGTTCGATATCGTGCGCCGCAGCGCCCCGTTCCAGGGCCTGCCCCGGTCCGCATACGAGGCCACCCTCGACCTCCTCGCCGGCCGGTATCCCTCCGACCAGTTCGCCGAACTCCGCCCCCGGATCGTCTGGGACCGCGACACCGGCCTCCTGACCGGGCGCCCCGGCGCGCAACGCCTCGCCGTCACGAGCGGCGGCACCATCCCCGATCGCGGGCTCTTCGGCGTCTTTATGGTCGGCGGTGACCAGGCCACGGGCCGCCGGGTCGGCGAACTCGACGAGGAGATGGTCTACGAATCCCGGGTCGGCGACGTCTTCGCCCTCGGCACCACGAGCTGGCGGATCCAGGAGATCACCCACGACCGGGTGCTCGTGCTCCCGGCGTTCGGCGAGCCGGGACGGCTGCCGTTCTGGAAGGGTGACGGCCTGGGCCGGCCGGCGGAACTCGGTGAGGCCGTCGGCGCCTTCGTCCGCGAGGTCTCCGCCCTGCCGGAGGCCGCCGCCCGGGCCCGCTGCGCGACCGGCGGGCTCGACGAGCGTGCCGCGAACAACCTGCTCACCTTCCTCGCCGACCAGCGGACGGCCACCGGGCAGCTGCCGACCGACCGTACCCTCGTCGTCGAACGGTTCCGCGACGAACTCGGCGACTGGCGGGTGATCCTGCATTCCGCATACGGCATGCAGGTGCACGCGCCGTGGGCGCTCGCGGTCGCCGCCCGGGTGCGGGAGCGGTATGGGCTTGACGGCGGGTGCGTCGCGAGCGACGACGGCATCGTCGCGCGCATCCCCGACACCGACTCCGAACCTCCCGGCGCCGAGCTCTTCGTCTTCGAGGCGGAAGAGATCGAGCAGCTCGTGACCGACGAAGTCGGCGGCTCCGCGCTCTTCGCCGCCCGGTTTCGGGAGTGCGCAGCGCGCGCCCTGCTGCTCCCCAAGTACAACCCGGGCACCCGGTCGCCGCTCTGGCAGCAGCGGCAGAAGGCCGCCCAGCTGCTCGAGGTTGCCCGCGAGTACCCGACCTTCCCGATCATCCTCGAGACCGTGCGCGAATGCCTGCAGGACGTCTACGACCTCCCGGCCCTGCTCGACCTCACCCGCAAGATCAACAGCCGCGCGATCCGCCTCGTCGAGACCCGGACCGACACCCCGAGTCCGTTCGCGAGCACCCTGCTCTTCGGCTACGTCGCCGCGTTCATGTACGAGGGCGACTCCCCGCTCGCCGAACGCCGGGCAACGGCGCTGTCCCTCGACTCGAGCCTCCTCGCCGAACTGCTCGGCCGGGTCGAACTGCGGGAGCTGCTCGACCCGGCCGTGATCGAGCAGACGGACGCCGAACTCCAGCGCCTGCCCGCCGACCGGCACGCGCGGGGAGTCGAGGGCATCGCCGACCTGCTGCGCCAGCTCGGCCCCCTCACGACGGAAGAGGTCGCCGCCCGGCTCGATACCGCGGGTGGCCCCGACGCCGAAGCCGGCCTCCTCGAGCTCGTCGCCGCGCGCCGCGTGCTGCGGGCCGGGTTCGCCGGCCGACAGTGGTGGGCCGTGATCGAAGACGCCAGCCGGCTCCGCGATGCGCTTGGCGTTCCGGTGCCCCTCGGGGTGCCCGCCGCGTTCACCGAAACCGTGCCCGACCCGCTCGGCGACCTCGTCAGCCGCTACGCGCGTACGCACGGCCCGTTCACCGTGGCGGATGTCGCCGATCGCTTCGGTCTCGGCGCTGCCGTCGCCCTCGGGGCGCTGCGCCGCCTCGCCGGCACCCGTCGGGTGATCGAGGGCGAGTACCGGCCGCACGGGACCGGCAGCGAATGGTGCGACGCCGAGGTCCTGCGTCGGCTCCGCCGGCGTTCCCTCGCCGCCCTGCGGCACGAGGTCGAGCCCGTCGACCAGATCACGATGGGCCGATTCCTGCCGGCCTGGCAACACGTCGGCGGGAGGCTCCGCGGCGTCGACGGCGTCGCATCCGTCATCGAACAGCTCGAGGGGGCGCGCATCCCCGCGTCGGCGTGGGAGTCGCTCGTGCTGCCCGCCCGGGTGAGCGACTACCGGCCGGCCATGCTCGACGAGCTCACCAACGCGGGCGAGGTGCTCTGGGCGGGAGCCGGCACCCTCGCCGGCAACGACGGCTGGATCAGCCTGTACCTCGCCGAGACCGCGGCGCTCACCCTTCCGCCGCCTGCCCCCGTGGAGACCACGGAATTGCAACGCGAGGTTCTCGCGACCCTCGGCAGCGGGGGCGGATTCTTCTTCCGCCAACTGGCCGACGCGGTCGGCAGCCAGGACGACGTGCTCCTCGCCGACGCCCTCTGGGACCTGGTCTGGGCCGGCCTCGTCGGCAACGACACCTTCGCCCCGGTGCGGGCGCTGCTCTCCGGCGGCCGCACGGCGCACAGCACCAAGCGGGCGGCGCCGCGGGCACGCCTGCACGGCGGGCGCGGCTTTGCCAGGTCAGCGATGCCTCTCCGTGGGGGCCCGCCGACGGTGTCCGGCCGCTGGTCGATCGTGCCCGTCGCCGACGATTCACCCACCCGCCGCGCCCACGCCCTCGGTGAGACCCTGCTCGAGCGCTACGGCGTCGTCACCCGCGGCGCCGTCGTGGGCGAGGGCGTCACCGGCGGCTTCGCACTCGTCTACCGCACCCTGAGCGGCTTCGAGGAATCCGGGCATTGCCGGCGCGGCTACTTCATCGACGGGCTCGGCGCCGCACAGTTCGCGACCGCCGGCACGATCGACCGGCTGCGGTCGTTCACGGAGTCCGACTCCGGCTCGGGCGGAACCGGGGGAGCGGGCTCCACCGCGACGGGGCAGGGCGCGCCGGTCGTCGTCACGCTCGCGGCGACCGACCCGGCCAACCCGTACGGGGCCGTGCTGCCCTGGCCTGCCCTCCCGACGGGAACCAGCCACCGTGCCGCCCGCAAGGCCGGCGCGATCGTCGTTCTCGTCGACGGCGCCCTCGTGCTCTACGTCGAACGCGGCGGCAAGACCGTGCTCGCTTTCGACGGAAGCCAGGTCGGAGGGGCCGACGATGTCGACGGCAGCACGGCGCCGGCGGGTAACCGCGCCGATGCCGCCGGTGCCGCTGGTGCTGCCATCGACGCCGACGGCGCCGCGGCCCGTGACGCACTGTTCGCAGCCGCGGCCGGCGCCCTCGCCGCCACCGTGACAAGCGGGCGGATCGCCAAACTGGGCGTCGAGACGGTCAACGGCGTCTTCGTGATCGGGACCCCGTTCGGCCGCGCGCTCCAGGTCGCGGGATTCGGCGTGACGCCGAAGGGCCTGAAGCTCCATGCCTGAGGACGACCGTGCCTGAGGGTGACACCGTCTGGCTGACCGCTCACAACCTGGACACGGCGCTGCGCGGTGCGGTGCTGACCGGCTGCGACATCCGCGTGCCGGCCTATGCGACCGTCGACCTCACCGGCGACACCGTGCACGAGGTCGCGAGTCGCGGCAAACACGTGCTGATCCGGGTGGGCGAGGCCAGCATCCACTCGCACCTGAAAATGGAGGGCGCCTGGCACCTGTACCGGCACGGTACCCCGTGGAAGCGGCCTGCGTTTCAGGCCAGGGCCGTGCTCGAGACCGCCGACTGGGTGGCGGTCGGGTTCGAACTCGGGGTACTCGAGGTGCTGCCCGCCGGGCAGGAGGCCGCGCGCCTCGACTACCTCGGCCCCGACCTGCTCGGCGCCGGCTGGGACCCGGCCGAGGCCGTGCGCCGCCTCGAGGGGCGGCCCGAGCGTCCGATCGCGGTCGCACTCGCCGACCAGTCGAACCTCGCGGGTCTCGGCAACGAGTACGTGAACGAACTCTGCTTCCTGCGCGGTGTGCTGCCCACTCGGCCGGTGGCAGACGTCACGGATGTTGACGGTCTCGTCGACCTCGCGCACCGGCTGATCGTCGCGAACCGCGGCAGAACCGACCGGATCACCACGGGTTCCGCCCGCCGCGGCGAGCAGTCCTGGGTCTACGGCCGCGCCGGCCGGCCGTGCCGCCGCTGCGGCACCCGCATCCGCCAGGGCACGCTCGGCCGCTCTGAGCTCGAGCAGCGGGTCACCTACTGGTGTCCCCGCTGCCAGACCTGACCTGCCAGCTGAGGTGTCGCATATCGATGTTCGCGGGTCGCGGGAACGTCGATATGCGACACCTCAGGGAAGGGTGATCGAGCTAGTTGACCGGGCCGGTGTACTTCTCGCCGGGGCCGGCGCCGATCGGGTCGGGGATCGCGGAGGCCTCGCGGAACGCGAGCTGCAGCGAACGCAGCCCGTCGCGCAGGCTTCGCGCGTGCATGTCGGCGATATCGGGGGCGGCCGCCGTCACGAGCCCGGCGAGGGCGTTGATGAGCTTCCGGGCCTCGTCGAGGTCGATCTGCGTGTCGGGGTCGTCGGCGAGCCCGCACTTGACCGCGGCGGCGCTCATCAGGTGCACACACGCCGTCGTGATGATCTCGACGGCGGCAACATCGGCGATATCGCGGGTTTCCTGGCTGGCATCCTGGCTTGTGCTACTTGTCACTGCATTCCTCTGTTAGACTCGTCCGGGCTCCGAGGTATTTATCTCGGTACGAAAGTGGATAATCTCCCACCCGCGCATACCGCTTCACAAAGGTTACCGGGTTGTTTGCACTCCGCCGTCGTGGCACTGGAAACAGTGGCGCGAAGGTAGACAGGGTGCCGTACGTAGTGTTTGAGCAATAACGCTCCACCATTTCGCACGCGATTTTCCTCTCTTCGTCGCCAGGCGGCATCCGTTGCCTGGCTGTAGTCACGATGCATGAGAGAAGGAGAGACGCATCAGCGATCCCCGTACAAATGACCGTATCCGCGTCCCTGAAGTCCGTCTTGTCGGCCCCGCCGGCGAGCAGATCGGGGTCGTGGCCATTGACGTCGCACTGCGCATGGCACAGGAGGCGGATCTGGACCTCGTCGAGGTTGCCCCTACCTCCAAGCCGCCGGTCGCAAAGATCATGGACTACGGCAAGTTCAAGTACGAGGCTGCGCAGAAGGCCAAGGAGGCCCGGCGCAACCAGGCGAACACCATTCTTAAGGAAGTTCGGTTCCGCCTCAAGATCGACACGCACGACTACGAGACCAAGCGCAAACGCGCCGAAGGCTTCCTCAAGGCCGGCGACAAGGTCAAGGCCATGATTCTTTTCCGTGGCCGTGAACAGTCCCGTCCCGACCAGGGCGTACGACTGCTCCAAAGATTTGCCGAGGATGTCGCGGAATTCGGTTCGGTCGAATCGAGCCCGACTATCGACGGTCGAAACATGGTCATGGTGATTGGCCCACTGAAGAACAAATCAGAGGCCAAGGCAGAGGCCAATGCACATAGAGCTGCTGATAAGGCAGCGAAACAGGAGGAAAAAAATGCCTAAGATGAAGACCCACTCCGGGACTAAGAAGCGCTTCAAGGTAACCGGCAGCGGCAAGATCATGAAGCAGCAGGCCGGTTTGCGCCACAACCTCGAGGTCAAGAGCACCCAGCGCAAGTCCCGCCTGAACCACGACCAGGTGTTGGCCAAGGCCGACGCCAAGGTCATCAAGAAGCTTCTCGGTCGCTAGACCCCGTACCCCTAAAGGAACAAGAAAATGGCAAGAGTAAAAAGAGCGGTCAATGCTCACAAGAGCCGCCGCGTCATCCTCGAGCGCGCCAAGGGTTACCGCGGCCAGCGCTCCCGTTTGGTCACGAAGGCCAAGGAGCAGCTCACTCACTCCTTCACATACAGCTACCGTGACCGTCGTGCACGCAAGGGTGACTTCCGTCGCCTGTGGATCCAGCGGATCAACGCTGCGTCCCGCCAGAACGGCCTGACCTACAACCGCCTCATCCAGGGCCTCGCCCTGGCCGGCATCGAGGTCGACCGTCGTATCCTCGCCGACCTCGCGGTCAACGAAGCGGCCACCTTCGCCGCCATCGTCGAGAGCGCCAAGGCAGCACTGCCCGCCGACACGTCGGCACCGAAGGTCAAGGCCTAGCCTTCACGCTTCAGCGCCGTTCGGTTCGCTAGCAGTTCGTTCCACCAGCACTCCGCATCACCCAAAACGGGAGCGGGCCCCAGGGCCCACTCCCGTTTTTGCGTGCCCGCGGCCGGTCAGGCGGGGGGGGACGAGAGGTCGTAGACCGTCGAGCCGCCGACCGTCGTCGCGGTGTATGTCGCGGCTACCCAGGTCGCGATGGCCGTCGCTGTGCTGTCTCCGCCGCCCATGCCGCCGCCGCCACCCTGGCTTCCCGAGATGTAGTAGCCCACGTCACCGGCCGCGACAGCCGCCTGGAACTCGGCGAGGGTCGGCGTCGGGTCGCTGCTCCAGCCGCCGATCGCCATCACGGCGACGCCGGTGGATAGTTCGAGCGTCGCAGCAGATTGCGATCCGTCGACCGCCGCCGCCCAGCGGGCCGTCGAGGCGGCGAGCAGGGCGGTGAGGTCGGACGCGGTCGCGGAATCCGAACCCGAGCCGGAGGGAGCGGAGCCGGAGCCGTCGGCGTTCGCCGCGGCATCCGTGCCCGTGTCGGTCGTGCCGGAGCCGGTCGCGTCCGTCGTGCCGGTACCGGTACCGGTGTCGGTCGTTCCGGTCGTGCCCGAGCCGTCTGGGCCGCCGGTGCCTCCCGTCGGGGGAGTACCGCCCGCGCCTTCCGGCGGGGTGCCGCCGTCTGGCCTCGTGCCACCGCCGCCGGTGGGGGCGCCGCCCATGAGGCCGCCAGCCGTGCCGCCACCCATGCCGCTCGAAGACGAGATCGAACCGACCGAGGGAATCGAGCCGTTGTGTGCGACGGAAGCGGTCGCGATCGCGTATGCCGCGCTCCCGCCGAGACCGCCGAGCATGCCGACCAGAACCGCGACGGTCGTGAGGCGACGCCAGCTCAGGGCGGCGCCGACGACGAAGCTTGCCACGCCGATCAGGGTCACCGCGAGCAGTGTCCAGCGCAGCCACGGCAGCCAGTCCGCGTTCTCGGAGAGGAGCACGAAGCCCCAGGCGCCCGCGGCCGCGATCATCGCGGCGAGTCCGAGCCGGCCGAACCAGTGCGAGCGCCCGTGCCAGAGCACGACGCCGCCGGTTCCGACGAGGCCCGCGATCGCCGGGGCGAGGGCGACCGTGTAGTACGGGTGGATGGTGCCGCTCATGTAGCTGAAGACGAGTCCCGTCACGAGCAGCCAGCCGCCCCAGACCACGAGAGCAGCGCGGGCGCCGTCGATGCGGTGCCGCTTCCGGGTCGCCCAGAGACCGAGGACCAGGGCGAGCAGCGCCGTGGGCAGCAGCCACGAGATCTCGAGGCCCATCTCGCTGCTGAACAGGCGGTCGAGCCCTGTCGCACCGCCGAAGCTCGAGCCGGCAGCGGCCGTCGTGCCGCCGCCGCCCGCGTTCCCGCCGCCGCCGGCGGTCGCGCCGAAGATCCGGCCGAGGCCGTTGTAGCCGAAGACGAGGTCGAGCACGGTGTTGTCCGTGGACCCGCCGATGTAGGGGCGAGCGGATGCCGGCCACAGCGCGACCGCGAGCACCCACCACCCCGCCGACACGACGAGGGCGCCCGCGGCGATACCGAGGTGCGCGAGGCGGCGCCAGACGGTCGTGTTCGCGAGCAACAGGTAGGCGAGACCGAAGGCCGGCAGTACGAGGAGGCCCTGGAGCATCTTTGTCAGGAACGCGAAGCCGAGGGCGACGCCGGCGAGGGCGAGCCAGCGCCAGCTCGCTGAGGGCAGTGCGCGGATCACGCAGTACGCGGCCGCCGTCATCAGCACCGTCAGGAGCGCATCCGGGTTGTCGAAGCGGAACATCAGCGCCGCTGCGGGAGTGAAGGCGAGCAGAGCGCCTGCCACGAGGCCGCCGACGGCGCCCAGCCGCGGGCCGAAGGCCACGAGGCTGCGCCGCACGGTCGCGAAGACGAGGGCGACGGCCGCGACACCCATCAGCGCCTGGGGCACGAGCACGCTCCAGCTCGAGAAGCCGAAGATCCGCGCCGAGAGCCCCATCACCCAGAGCGAGGCCGGCGGCTTGTCGACGGTGATGAAGTTCGAGGAGTCGAGAGACCCGAAGAACAGGGCGGTCCAGCTCTTGGACCCGGCCTGCACCGCGGCGGCGTAGAAGCTGTTCGCCCAGCCGCTCTCGCTCAGGTTCCAGAGGTAGAGCAGGCCGGTCATGATGAGGAGCGCCCAGAAGGACGGCCGGATCCAGGCGGCGTCCGCGCGTTCGCCGAGAATGGCCCGGGCGAGCAGTCCGCGGCGCGCCGTCGAGGGTGAGTCGGCGGTGGACGGGGTGGACGAAGTGGACGCACCGTGCGCGCTCGGCACGAATACGGGTGGGCGGGTCGCGTGACCCGGAACGATGTGGCCGGTCATGGCTCCTCCAAAGGTTGATCCTTTGAGCTTGCCGAGTGCGTCCTTGGGTCGGCTATGCCGGCGCTATGAGGTGGCTATGGCCGGCCGTCAGCGCGGCATCCGCGCCGTTCCAGCCCCGGCAAGTAGGCTGGCAGCATGTTAGATAATCCCCGTTCTCCGCGCGTGCGGGCCGTTGCGAAGCTGTCGAACCGGGCCGCGCGCTCCGAGACCGGGCTGTTCCTCCTTGAGGGCCCGCAGGCCGTCGCCGAAGCCCTGAACTTCCGTCCAGAGCTCGTCGTCGAACTGTACGCAACCCCGACGGCCCTCGAGCGCCACCCCGAGATCGCCGAAACCGCCGTCGATGCCGGCGTCGACGTCGAATTCGTGACAGAGCAGGTCCTCGAGACGATGGCGGACACCGTCACCCCGCAGGGCTTCGTCGCGGTCTGCCACCAGTTCCCCACCTCGGTCAAGGAGATCTTCGCCAAGGAGCCCAAGCTCATCGCCATCCTCGAAGAGGTGCGTGACCCGGGCAACGCGGGCACGATCATCCGGGCAGCGGATGCCGCCGGTGCCGACGCGGTGATCTTCACCGGTCGCAGCGTCGACCTCTACAACCCCAAGGTCGTGCGCTCGTCCACGGGCTCGATCTTCCACCTGCCCGTCGCCGTCGGCGTCACCCTCGACGACGTCCGCGAACGCGCCCGCTTCGCCGGCCTCCAGATCTTCGCCGCCGACATCAAGGGCACCGACCTGCTCGCCGCCCGCAACGACGGACTCCTCCTCGCGCCGACGGCCTGGCTGTTCGGCAACGAGGCCCGCGGGCTGACCGACGAGGACCTGGCCCTCGTCGACCGCTCGATCACCGTGCCGATCTACGGCCACGCCGAGTCGATGAACCTCGCGACCGCGGCATCCGTCTGCCTGTACGAAAGCGCCTTCGCGCAGTGCAGCATCTAGTTCGGCGAAGGCCGGTCCGGCCGTGCAAAGTGTGTGTTTCGTTCGGGCCAAACTGATCAGGATGGCAAGCACCTCGACTTTTGTGACCTAAGTTGGGGTGATGGAGCCAACAGATCCCACGCCGGCTACGTCGAACATCACGGTCCGTCGAGGTGAGCCCCTCGTGGTCGTAACCGATGTGAACAAGCACTTCGGCGAGCTGCACGTCCTCAAGAACATCAACGCCGTCGTCACCCGCGGCGAGGTCGTCGTCGTCATCGGCCCGAGCGGGTCGGGCAAGTCCACGCTCTGCCGGGCCATCAATCGCCTCGAGACGATCGACTCCGGCGTCATCACGATCGACGGGCAGGCCCTTCCAGAAGAAGGGAGGGGCCTGGCCCGGCTGCGGGCCGACGTCGGCATGGTCTTCCAGGCCTTCAACCTGTTCGCGCACATGACCGTGCTGCAGAACGTCACCCTCGGGCCGATCAAAGTGCGCGGGCTGTCCAAAGCCGACGCCGAGACCCGGGCAATGGCCCTCCTCGAACGGGTCGGCGTCGCCAACCAGGCGCACAAGATGCCCGCCCAGCTCTCCGGCGGCCAGCAGCAGCGCGTTGCCATCGCCCGGGCCCTCGCGATGGAGCCCAAGGTGATCCTGCTCGACGAGCCGACGAGCGCGCTCGACCCCGAGATGATCAACGAGGTTCTCGAGGTCATGATCGACCTCGCCAACGATGGAATGACCATGATCGTCGTCACCCACGAGATGGGCTTCGCCCGGCGGGCCGCCAACCGGGTCATCTTCATGGCCGAGGGCGAGATCGTCGAGGAGTCGACCCCCGACCGATTCTTCACCAACCCCCAGAGCACCCGCGCCAAGGATTTCCTCTCGAAGATCCTCGCGCACTGAGGATCCTCAGCCCGCAGAATGCGCCGGTCACGCGACCGGCGATCCCAGCACCCAGCACCCCAGGAGGACACCATGCGGCTCAACAGAGGTCTCGTGATTTCTGCCATCGCCCTCGCGAGTGTTCTCACACTCAGCGCCTGCACCGACTCCGGTGCGAACCCTCCGCCGGGCCCCGCCGTCGCCACCCCGACGTTCGCGCCGGGAACGACCATGGCGAAGCTCGCCGCGGCAGATAAGATCACGATCGGCACGAAGTTCGACCAGAAGCTCTTCGGACTCAAGAGCCCGGACGGTACGCCGGTCGGCTTCGACGTCGAAATCGGCAAGATCATCGCGGCCAAGCTGGGTATCGCAGCGAACAAGATCACTTGGGTCGAGACCGTGTCCGCCAACCGGGAACCGTTCATCCAGAACGGCCAGGTCGACATCGTCATCGCCACGTACACGATCAACGACAAGCGCAAGGAGGTCGTCTCGTTCGCCGGGCCGTACTACCAAGCCGGACAGGACCTGCTTGTGCTCGCCGGCAACCCGAGCACGATCACCGGGCCGGAAGACCTCGCCGGCAAGCCCGTGTGCACCGTGAGCGGCTCCACCTCGGAGAAGAACATCGCCGCGTATACGACCAACGTGATCGCGACCGACACCTTCTCCAACTGCCTTGGCCCGCTGCGCAGCGGTGAGGTCGTCGCGGTCACCACCGACAATGTCATCCTCGCGGGCCTGTCCGCACAGAACTCCGGCGAGTTCGAGGTCGTCGACAAGCCCTTCACCCAGGAGCCGTACGGCATCGGGCTGAAGAAGGACGACACCGAATTCCGGGCCTTCATCAACGATACCCTCGACGCCTCCTTCACCGATGGAACCTGGGTGGCCGCCTGGAAGGCCACCGCGGGCACGGTCCTCGACACCCCCACCCCGCCGAAAATCAACCGTTACTAGAACCCGCGCGACGCCGGGCGGATGCCGCGAGAGCATCCGGAAAGGGTGTTGCGGCATCCGCTCGTGTACGGACACGTGTTAAACCAACAGAAGGGGAGTCGAGACATGGACGCAGTCATCGATAATCTGCCGGTCTTCCTCGAAGGCTTCCGAAATACCCTCGGCCTGCTCGTCATCTCCGGGGTGGGTGCACTTATTCTCGGCATGATCGTTGCGGGCCTGCGCATCTCACCCGTCGCCTCCTTCCGGGGCTTCGCGACGGTCTACACCGAGATCATCCGCAACACGCCCCTGACCCTGATCCTCTTCTTCTGCGCCTTCCTGCTGCCGTACCTGCAGTTCTCGCCCGGTTACTTCACGCTCGCCGTGATCGGTCTCACCGTCTACACCTCGCCCTTCGTTGCCGAGGCGGTGCGCAGCGGGATCAACGGCGTGCACGTCGGTCAGGCCGAGGCCGCCCGCAGCATCGGGCTCGGCTTCGGACAGTCGCTCGCGTTCGTGATCCTGCCGCAGGCGCTCCGGATGGTCGTGCCGCCGCTGATCAACGTGTTCATCGCTCTGGCGAAGAACACCTCCGTCGCCGGTGCCTTCTTCGTCTTCGAACTCTTCGGCGCCGCCCGCCAGGTCACCAATGACCGCGGCGACCGGGTCCTCGCGATCCTGCTCGCTGTCGCCGTCTTCTACCTGCTGATCACCGTCACCCTCGGCGTCTTCGCCGGCCGGGTCGAGAAGAGAGTGGCGGTGCTCCGATGACCTCGGTCCTCTACGATGCGCCAGGCCCCAAGGCCCGGCGGATGTCCCGCATCATTTCCTACGTCGGCGTCGCCGTGATCGCGGTCGGTGTGATCGCCCTCGTGCTGGCCCTCGGAGCCCCGAAGACGAGTGTCAACGGCGCCGTGCAGCCGGGTCTCTGGGACCTGAGCCACTGGGACGTGTTCAACGACGTCCAGGTTTGGCGCGCGCTCGGTGCCGGAGCGCTTGCGACCCTCGAGATGGCCGGGGTCGCGGCCGTGTTCGCGCTCGTCATCGGCGTGTTGTTCTCCTTCGGCCGCGCCTCGGATGCGGCCTGGATCCGGGTGCCGACCACGGTCGTGCTCGAATTCTTCCGCGGCATGCCCGTGCTGCTGATGATGCTCTTCATCCTGCTCGTGTTCTCGACCGGGTCGTTCTGGGCCGGCGTGGCCGCTCTCGCCGTGTACAACGGCGCGATCATCGGCGAAGCCCTCCGCGCGGGCATCAAGGCACTCCCGCGCGGACAGCGTGAGGCGGGACTGGCGATCGGCCTGACGCCCACCGCGACACGACTCCGGATCGAATTCCCGCAGGCGTTCCGGCAGATGCTGCCGATCATCATCGCCCAGCTCGTCGTACTGCTCAAGGACACGTCGCTCGCCTTCGTGGTGGGATACTCCGAACTCCTGCGCAGCATGCGCGACCTGACCAACTTCTTCGGCAACCGATACTCCTTCTCCTTCTTCTTCGTCGTGCTCGTCATCTACCTCGCAATGAACCTGTCGCTGTCGTGGCTGGCCCGGCGCATCGCCCGGCGGAGCGGGCCTGAGCCCACGCACTAAACTTGGGACCTGTGTCTGAATCCACCGAAAACCCCGCACCGGCCGAGATCACCGAAGCGGCCGTGACCGCGGCGGTCACCGCCGCCCTGTCCGCCATATCCGCCGCCGCCGACTCGGCTGCCCTCAAGGCGGCCCGTAGCGAACACGCCGGTGAGGCGTCTCCGCTCTCCCGCCTGAACGCGCTGATGCGTTCGGTGTCGAAGGAGCAGAAGGCAGCGGCCGGCAAGCTCGTCGGCCAGGCCCGGGCCCGAGTCAACCAGGCCCTCTCCGCCCGCGAGGCGGAGATCGGCGCGGCAGAGGCCGCCGCGAAGCTCGCCGCCGAAACCGTGGATGTCACCGCCGCGGCCTCGACCTGGCACGCTGGGGCGCGGCATCCGCTCGCCCTGCTGCAGGAACGCGTCGCCGACGTGTTCGTCGCGATGGGCTGGGAAGTCGCGGAAGGCCCCGAGCTCGAGAGCGAGTGGTTCAATTTCGACGCGCTCAACTTCGACGAGGACCACCCGGCACGCGCGATGCAGGATACCTTCTTCATCGACCCGCCCGAGGCGCACCTCGTGCTGCGTACGCACACTTCGCCCGTGCAGATGCGCGCCCTGCTCTCCCGCGAACTGCCGGTTTACGTCGTCGCGCCCGGCCGGGTGTACCGCACCGACGAACTCGACGCGACGCACACGCCCGTGTTCCACCAGATCGAGGGCATCGCCATCGACAAGGGACTCACGATGGCGCACCTCCGCGGCACCCTGGATCACTTCGTGCAGGCCCTCTTCGGCCCCGAGGCGAAGGTGCGGCTGCGGCCGAACTACTTCCCGTTCACCGAACCGAGCGCCGAGCTCGACGTCTGGCACCCGACTTTCAAGGGCGGTGCGCGCTGGATCGAGTGGGGCGGCTGCGGCATGGTCAACGCCAACGTGCTCCGCTCGGCGGGGATCGACCCCGAGGTCTACTCGGGCTTCGCGTTCGGCGTCGGCGTCGAACGAGCACTGATGTTCCGCAACGATGTGAAGGATATGCACGACATGGTCGAAGGCGACGCACGGTTCAGCCAGCAGTACGGGATGACCGTCTGATGCGCGTTCCCCTGAGCTGGCTCGGCGAATTCGTCGACCTCGAACCCGGCACCACTCCCGAAGCCGTGCACGCCGCCCTCGTGAGCGTCGGCCTCGAAGAAGAAGAGATCCACCGCTTTGAACTGACCGGCCCGATCGTGGTCGGCGAGGTTCTCGAATTCGTCGGCGAGCCCCAGACCAACGGCAAGACCATCAACTGGTGCCAGGTGCGCGTCGCCCCCGGCGACGAGACCGCTGCGGACGGCGGCCCCGCCGTGCACGGCATCGTCTGCGGGGCGCACAACTTCGTCGTCGGCGACAAGGTCGTCGTGACCCTGCCCGGCGCCGTGCTGCCCGGCCCGTTCGCGATCGCGCCCCGGAAGACCTACGGCCACGTCTCCGACGGCATGATCGCCTCAGCCCGTGAGCTCGGCCTCGGCGACGAGCACGACGGCATCCTGCTGTTGAAGAACCTCGGCCTCGACGACGCCCCCATCGGCACAG
Source organism: Cryobacterium sp. 10I5 (assembly GCF_035019865.1). Lineage (NCBI taxonomy): Bacteria > Bacillati > Actinomycetota > Actinomycetes > Micrococcales > Microbacteriaceae > Cryobacterium > Cryobacterium sp. 10I5. The sequence goes on along the minus strand of NZ_JASJVI010000008.1, from coordinate 14,776 downwards.
ACGCGATCGCCCTCCTCGGCCTCGACGACACCGCCGTCGAGGTCAACGTGACCCCCGACCGCGGCTACGCGTTCTCGATCCGCGGCATCGCCCGCGAATACTCGCACGCGACCGGGGCGGCCTTCCGCGACCCGGCCCTCGCGACTGCGCCCGCCGTCTCGACGGTCGAGTTCCCCGTCACGCTCGCCGACGCGGCCCCGATTCGCGGCCGCTCGGGTGCGAGCGTCTTCGTGACCCGCGCCGTGCGCGGCGTCGACCCGTCCCGGCCCACCCCGGCCTGGATGATCACCCGGCTTGCCCTCGCCGGCATGCGGTCGATCTCGCTCATCGTCGACGTGACCAACTACGTCATGCTCGAACTCGGCCAGCCGCTGCACGGCTACGACCTGGACGCGCTCACCGGCGGCATCCTGGTGCGCCGGGCGGAACCGGGGGAGAAGCTCACGACCCTCGACGGCGTCGTGCGCGCCCTGCACCCGGAAGACCTCCTGATCACCGACGAGTCCGGTGCGATAGGCCTCGCCGGGGTGATGGGCGGCCGCAGCACCGAGATCGGCGCCACCACCACGAACGTGCTCATCGAGGCCGCGAACTTCGACCCGGTGTCGATCGCCCGCAGCGCCCGCCGTCACAAGCTCCCGAGCGAAGCCTCGCGTCGATTCGAACGCGGGGTGGACCCGCAGGTCGCCGCCGTCGCGGCAGCTCGCGTCGTGCAGCTGCTGGTCGACCTCGCCGGTGGAACCGCCGACGCTCTCGGCTCCGCGGTCGATTCCTCGGTTGCGCCGGTCGCGATCGAGCTTCCGCGCGACTTCATCACCGGCCTGATCGGACGCACCTACTCGGACGAGGAGGAGCGTTCCGCCCTCGCCGAGATCGGCGGCGTGCTCGTCGACACCCCGACCGGACTCTCGGTGACCCCGCCGACCTGGCGGCCTGACCTCACCGACAAGTGGACCCTCGCCGAGGAGGTCGCCCGGATCGTCGGCTACGACAGCATCCCCTCGGTGCTCCCGGTCGCCCCGCCCGGCCGTGGCCTCACCCTCGTGCAGCGCCTGCGCCGCACGGTCGCGCAGACCCTCGCGGCGACCGGCCACACCGAGGTGCTCGCCTACCCGTTCGTGTCCGAGTCCGACAATCGCCTGTTCGCGCCGCTCGCCGCCGTGGCAGCGAATGCCGCCGGTGCCGCCGCCGGCGTCCCCGCCGTCGCCGAGGTCCCCCAGATCCGCGTCGCGAACCCGCTCGACGGCGAGGCGCCCTTCCTGCGCACCTCGATCCTCCCTGGGCTCCTGCGGATCGCGCATCGCAACCGCTCTCGCGGGATCACCGACCTGGCCGTCTTCGAACAGGGCCTCGTCTTCCGGCCGGTGGCGGGCATCCGCTATGGCAGCCTCGTCGTGCCGGCGGGTGCCGTGCGCCCGAGCGCGGAACTCGAGGCCGAGCTCAACGCGTGCATCCCGCCGCAGCCGTACTCCGTCGCCGTCGTGCTGACCGGCAACACCGTGCGCCATCAGCCGGGTCGGCCGCCGGTCAACGCCGGCTGGCAGGACGCCCTGACCGCCGTGCAGCAGGTCGCGCTTGCGACCGGCGTGTCGATCCTGGTACGCCAGGGCGCGCACCCGGCGATGCACCCCGGCCGCACTGCCGAGCTGTTCGTCGTCACCGCAGGCGGGGAGCTGAGCGTCGGCTTCGCGGGCGAACTGCTGCCCGCCGTCGCGATCGACTTCGACCTGCCCGCCGTGGTCGCCGTCGCCGAGATCACCCTCTCGGACGTCTTCGCCCAGGCCGGCGCCGAGCTGCACGCCGCACCGATCAGGACGATGCCGGCCGCGACGCAGGACCTCTCGCTCGTCGTCAGCGCCGCGGTGCCCGCCGCCGAGGTGCTCGCGGCCGTTGCTGAAGGGGCCGGCGCGCTGCTCGACCACATCGAGCTTGTCGACGACTACCGCGGCACCGGCATCGAGCCCGGCCGCAAGTCACTGACGTTCGCGCTGCGGTTCCGGGCCGCCGACCGCACCCTGACCGCCGCGGAAGCGAGCGACGCGAAGCTCGCCGGTGTCGCCGTCGCGACCGCCCGCTTCGACGCGACGCTCCGCGAGTAGCCGTCAGGGCCCGGACCGCCGCCGCCCCAATCCCGCCGGACCCTCCGCGAACGACCCTTCCCAGCGCGCGCCATTTCCGCCGTTTCGCGCCAGGCATGCCTGGCGCGTAGCGGCGGAAATGGCGCGCGATTGGGCGGAGGTGGCGCGTAGCGGCGGAGATGGCGCGCAACTTTCTTGCGTGAGCAGCTGATGTGCGCTCGGGTGTCCGGGTGCGGATTCCGGCGGGAACCGGGCCGATGTCGCCCGGATTCCCGGGGGCGCTGGGCAGCGCGATAGGTTTGTCACATGGCTTTTTCGGTAGCAATTGCAGGCGCGAGTGGTTACGCGGGCGGAGAATTGCTGCGAATGCTCGCAGGACACCCCGAATTCGAGGTGCGCACGGTGACCGCGCACAGTAATGCGGGCCAGCGACTGATCGACGTGCAACCGCACCTCCGCAGCCTCGCACACCTCACCCTCACGGACACGAGCCCCGCGAGCCTCTCCGGGCACGACGTGGTCTTCCTCGCCTTGCCGCACGGGGCATCCGGCGCCCTGAGTGCTGAGCTTTCGCCCGACACGCTCGTGATCGACTGCGGCGCAGACCACCGCCTCGAGGACGCAGCCGACTGGGCGGCCTTCTACGGCGGCGACTACTTCGGTTCCTGGGCCTACGGCGTCCCCGAACTTGCGATCCCCGGAGGCGGCAAGCAGCGCTCGCGGCTGGTCGGCGCCCGCCGGATCGCGGCCCCCGGCTGCAACGCGAGCACCGTGGCCCTCGCCCTCGCCCCCGGCATCCACGCGGGCGTGATCGAACCCGAGGACCTCGTCGCCGTGCTCGCCGTCGGCCCGTCCGGAGCGGGCAAGAGCCTCAAGGTTCCCAACCTGGCCGCAGAGGTCCTCGGCTCGGCCAACCCCTACGCCGTCGGCGGCACCCACCGGCACATCCCCGAGATCCAGCAGAGCCTGCGCTGGGCCGGCGCCGCACACCCCACCATCTCGTTCACGCCCGTGATCGTGCCGATGTCCCGCGGCATCCTCGCCACGGCGACCGCCCGCCTCGTGCCCGGCACATCCGTGGCCGCCGTCCGCGCCGCCTGGGAGAACGCGTACGCCGACGAGCCCTTCGTGCACCTGCTTCCCGCAGGGCACTTCCCCCGCACGAGCGACGTGCTCGGCGCCAACACCGCGCTTATCGGCCTCGCCGTCGACGAGGCCGCCGGCCGCGTCGTCACGGTGACCGCCGTCGACAACCTCGCCAAGGGCACCGCCGGTGCCGCGATCCAATCCGCAAACCTGGCCCTCGGGCTGCCCGAAACCCTGGGCCTCAGCATGAATGGAGTCGCCCCGTGAGCGTCACAACCCCCGCCGGATTCTCGGCAGCCGGCGTCACCGCCGGCCTCAAGAAGTCCGGCGGACTCGACCTCGCCGTGGTGCAGAACCTCGGCCCGCTCTCGAGCGCCGCGACCGTGTTCACGAGCAACCGCTGCAAGGCGAACCCGGTGATCTGGAGCCAGCAGGTCATGCGCGGCGGCCGGGTGAGCGCGATCGTGCTCAACTCGGGCGGGGCGAACTGCTACACCGGCAGCATCGGGTTCCAGACCACCCACGCGACCGCGGAAGCCGTCGGCGAACGCCTGGGCGTGTCCGCCGGGGAGGTGCTCGTCTGCTCGACCGGCCTGATCGGCGAACAGCTCGACCTCGACAAGATCACCGCGGGTATCTGGGACGCCACCCTCGCCCTTCAGAAGGACGACTCGACCTCCGCCGAGGCCGGCCTCTCCGCGGCCCGGGCCATCATGACGACGGACACCACCCCGAAGCAGTCCGCCGTGACCGCGCCGGCCGGCTGGTCGATCGGTGGGATGGCCAAGGGCGCAGGCATGCTCGCTCCCGGCCTCGCGACGATGCTCGTCGTGATCACGACCGACGCCGTCCTCGACTCCGCCCAGCTCGACACCGCCCTCCGGGTCGCCACCCGGCTCACCTTCGACCGCCTCGATTCCGACGGCTGCATGTCGACGAATGACACGGTGAGCCTGCTCGGCTCCGGCGCGAGCGGCATCAAGCCGGACGAGGCCGAATTCGCCGCGGCACTCACCGCGATCTGCCAGGACCTCACCCTGCAGCTCCAGGCCGACGCGGAGGGCAGCGCCCACGACGTGGCCATCACCGTCCGCAACGCCGCGACCGAAGCCGACGCCGTCACCGTCGCCCGCGCGGTGTCCCGCAGCAATCTGTTCAAGACCGCCATCTTCGGCAACGACCCGAACTGGGGCCGCGTGCTCGCCGCCGTCGGCACGACGGATGCCGCCTTCGACCCGTACAACATCGACGTCACGATCAACGGGGTGCAGGTGTGCACCGCGGGGGAGCCGGACCAGCCCCGAGAACTCGTCGACCTCACCCCGCGGTCGGTGACCGTGCTGATCACCCTGCACGCGGGAGACGCGGAAGCGACGATCTGGACCAACGACCTCACGCACGCCTACGTCGAAGAGAACAGCGCGTACTCAAGTTGACCCGTCACACGCACGGCAAGGCCTCGCACCGGCATCCGCTCGCGGACACCGGCGCCGGAACGCACGCCAGTGACGCCGAGGTCGACACGACAGAGACCGAGACCAACACCCGCGCCGAGGCCGCGGTCAAGGCCGAGACCCTGATCGAGTCCCTGCCCTGGCTCAAGCACTTCCACGACAAGATCATCGTCGTCAAGTTCGGCGGCAACGCCATGGTCAGCGAGGCGCTGCAGCGCAGCTTCGCCGAAGACATGGTCTACCTCCGCTACGCCGGCCTCCGCCCCGTCGTCGTGCACGGCGGCGGCCCGCAGATCTCGGCGATGCTCGACCGCCTCGGCATCCAGAGCGAATTCCGCGGCGGCTACCGGGTGACGACCCCCGAGGCCATGGACGTCGTCCGGATGGTGCTCACCGGCCAGATCAACCGCGAGCTCGTCAGCCACATCAACGAGCACGGCCCCCTCGCGGCCGGCCTCTCCGGCGAGGATGCCGGACTCTTCCAGGGCCGCCGCCGCGGCACCATGATCGACGGCGTCGAGGTCGACCTCGGCCTCGTCGGCGACGTGATCGGCGTCGACCCCGAGGCCGTGCACGCGCAACTCAACGCGGGCCGCATCCCGGTGGTCTCCTCGATCGCCCCGGACACGGATGTCCCTGGCCAGTCCCTGAACATCAACGCCGACGCCGCCGCCGCGTCCCTCGCCATCGCGCTCGGGGCCGAGAAGCTCGTCATCCTCACCGATGTCGCCGGGCTCTACAGCGACTGGCCGAACCGGGACTCCCTCGTCTCGATCATCGAGGTCCCCGAGCTCCGTGCCCTGCTTCCCGAACTGGAATCGGGCATGATCCCCAAGATGACCGCCTGCCTCGACGCCGTCGACGGCGGCGTCGCGAAGGCCGCCATCATCGACGGGCGCGTGCCGCACTCGATCCTGCTCGAGGTCTTCACCGGGAGCGGCATCGGCACCGAAGTCGTTCCCCGGACCACCCACTGACCCTCGCGACACCACCGACACAACGGATTTGAGAATGACAGGCAAAACGACCACCGACTCACCGGCAACCCACGCGGGCACGACAGACGCGGCCACCCTCGCTACACGCAGCGAGGGCTGGCGGGACCGATACACCGCGGCGATGATGCTCACCTTCGCGCCTCCGCGCGCGATGCTCGTCCGTGGCGCCGGCTGCTACGTCTGGGACGAGAACGGCACCGAATACCTCGACTTCCTCGCGGGCATCGCCGTCAACTCCATCGGGCACGCCCACCCCGAGATGGTCGCCGCCGTGTCCGCCCAGGTCGGCACCCTCGCGCACATCTCCAACTACTTCGCGTCGCCCTCACAGATCGAGCTCGCCGAACGACTCAAGCGCATCACCGGGGCCGGCCAGGCCGGCCGCGTCTACTTCTGCAACTCGGGCGCCGAGGCCAACGAGGCCGCGTTCAAACTCGCCCGTCTCAATATCGGCAGCGATCCCGCCCGGCCGCGCACCCGCATCCTCTCGTTGCACGAGTCCTTCCACGGCCGCACCATGGGTGCGCTCGCCCTGTCGGGGAAGCCCGCGATGCGGGCGCCGTTCCTGCCGGTTCCCGGCGGCGTCGAGCACATCCACGCGACCTTCGAGGCCCTCGAGGCCGCGATCGACGATACCGTCGCCGCCCTGTTCCTCGAGCCCGTGCAGGGGGAGGCCGGCGTCATCGACCTGCCCGATGGTTTCCTGCGCCGCGCCCGCGAACTCTGCACCCGGCACGGTGTGCTGCTCATCCTCGACGAGGTTCAGACCGGTGCCGGACGCACCGGAGACTGGTTCGCGTACCAGCACGACGGCATCCTGCCCGATGCGATCTCGATCGCCAAGGGCATCGGCGGCGGCGTGCCGATCGGCGCGCTCGTCACCTTCGGTGCGACGTCCGAGCTGTTCCAACGCGGCCAGCACGGCTCGACCTTCGGCGGGAACCCGCTTGCGACCACGACCGCCAACACCGTGCTCGGCATCATCGAGCGGGACGGCCTCGTCGCCAACGCCGCCCGCCGCGGCGAGCAGCTCCGCGACCTGATCCTCGGTTTCGACTCCCCGCACATCCTCGAGGTGCGCGGCCGCGGCCTTCTGCTCGGCATCGGACTTGCCGAGCCCGTCGCACTGAAGCTCGCCGATGCGGCCCTCGAGGCCGGCCTCATCATCAACGCCGCCAACGAGTCCACCATCCGGCTCGCGCCGCCCCTGATCGTCGGCGACACCGAGCTGGCCGAATTCGGGCGCCGATTCGGGCTCGCCCTGGCCAGCCTCTAGGCTGAAGAATCCCCAATTCCAGCGAAAGTGACCCCGTGACCCGCCATTTCCTGCGCGACGACGACATCTCCCCGGCCGAACAAGCCGAGATCCTCGACCTGGCCGTCGAGCTCAAGCGCGACCGATTCCAGGCGAAGCCGCTCGCGGGCCCCCAGACCGTCGCCGTGATCTTCGACAAGTCCTCGACCCGCACCCGGGTGTCCTTCGCCGTCGGCATCGCCGACCTCGGCGGCAGCCCACTGATCATCAGCACGGCCAACAGCCAGCTCGGGGGCAAGGAGACCGCAGGCGACACCGCCCGCGTGCTCGAACGCCAGGTCGCCGCGATCGTCTGGCGCACCTACGGCCAGGCCGGCCTCGAGGAGATGGCCCTCGGCACCACCGTGCCCGTCGTCAACGCCCTCTCCGATGACTTCCACCCCTGCCAGCTCCTCGCCGACCTGCTCACCATTCGCGAACACCGCGGCGAGCTCGCCGGCCTCACCCTGACCTTCCTCGGCGACGGCGCCTGCAACATGGCGCACTCCTACCTTCTCGCCGGCGCGACGGCGGGCATGCACATCCGCATCGCCTCCCCGGCCGGTTACACCCCGCAGCCGAAGGTGCTGGCGGATGCCGAGGCCATCGCCGCGAAGACCGGCGGCTCGATCACGCTCTACACCGACCCCGCGGAAGCGGTCACCGGTGTCGACGTCGTCGTCACGGACACCTGGGTGTCGATGGGTTTCGAGAAGGAGAAGGCCGCACGCGTCGCTTCGCTCGGCGCCTACCGCGTCGACAGCGCACTGCTCGCCCTCGCCAAGCCCGACGCGCTCTTCATGCACTGCCTCCCCGCCGACCGCGGCTACGAGGTCACCGCGGACGTCATCGACGGCCCGCAGAGCATCATCTGGGATGAGGCCGAGAACCGCCTGCACGCGCAGAAGGCGCTGCTGGTGTGGCTGCTCGGCCACAACACCAACCCGTAAACTTGAGACTTAGTAGATATTCAAAGGGAGAACCATGGCTGAACGTGTTGTGCTCGCATACTCCGGTGGACTGGACACCTCAGTCGGCATTGGCTGGCTGAAGGATGCGACCGGCAAGGAGGTCGTAGCACTCGCCATCGACGTCGGACAGGACGGCGAAGACATGGAGGCGATCCGCCAGCGTGCGCTCGACTGCGGCGCCGTCGAGGCCATCGTCGTCGACGCGAAGGACGAATTCGCCAACGACTACATCGTCCCGGCCCTCAAGGCCAACGCGCTGTACCAGAAGCGCTACCCGCTCGTCTCCGCGCTCAGCCGCCCGCTGATCGCCAAGTACCTCGCCTCGACCGCGAAGGCGCTCGGCGCCGACAGCGTCGCGCACGGCTGCACCGGCAAGGGCAACGACCAGGTCCGGTTCGAAGCCGCCGTCGCCGCGCTCGCCCCCGACCTGATCTCCCTCGCCCCGGTCCGCGACTTCGCGCTGACCCGCGACAAGGCCATCATCTACGCCGCTGAGCACAACCTGCCGATCAAGCAGTCCGCGAAGAGCCCGTACTCGATCGACCAGAACGTCTACGGGCGCGCGGTCGAGACCGGCTTCCTCGAAGACCCGTGGAACGCCCCGATCGAAGACCTCTACACGTACACCCAGGACCCCACGGTCACGCGGGACGCGACCGAGGTCGTCATCCGCTTCGACCAGGGTGTTCCCGTTGCGATCGACGGCAAGCCGGTCACCCCGCTGCAGGCCATCGAGATCATGAACAAGCTCGCCGGCGACCAGGGCGTCGGCCGTATCGACATGGTCGAGGACCGCCTCGTCGGAATCAAGAGCCGCGAGGTCTACGAGGCCCCCGCCGGCATCGCCCTCATCGCCGCGCACGAAGAGCTCGAGAACATGACGATCGAGCGCGACCTCGCCCGCTACAAGCGCGGCGTCGAAGCCAAGTGGGCCGAACTCGTCTACGACGGGCTCTGGTTCTCCGGCCTCAAGCGTGCCCTCGACGTGTTCATCGACGAGACGCAGAAGTACGTGACCGGCGACATCCGCCTCAAGCTGCACGCCGGCACCGCGGTCGTGACAGGGCGTACGAGCCCGCAGAGCCTCTACGACTTCAACCTCGCCACCTACGACACCGGTGACACCTTCGACCAGAGCATGGCCAAGGGGTTCATCGAGCTGTGGTCGCTTCCGAGCAAGATCTCCGCACGCCGCGACCTGGCCGGCAAGTAGGGTCCGGAGCATGACAGGCGATTCTCCGGTCAACCGCGCCGGTGAAGCGGGCGCCCTCTGGGGTGGCCGCTTCGCCGGGGGACCGAGCCCCGAGCTCGCACGGTTGAGCAAGTCGACCCAGTTCGACTGGCCGCTCGCGCCCTACGACATCCGGGGTTCCCGGGCTCACGCCCGCGCCCTGGCCGCCGCGGGCTACCTGAGCGCCGAAGAACTCGCCGCCATGATCGCCGGGCTCGACCGGCTCGACGCCGCCATCGCTGATGGCAGCTTCCAGCCGGCCGAGAGCGACGAAGACGTTCATTCCGCGCTCGAACGCGGCCTGATCGACATCGTCGGCGCCCCGCTCGGCGGCAAGCTCCGCGCCGGCCGCAGCCGGAACGACCAGGTCGCCACCCTGATCCGGATGCTGCTCCGCGACAAGGCCGCGAGCATCTCGGCGCACCTCATCACCGTGATCGACGCCCTCGCCGCCCAGGCGGAGGCCAACGAGACCGCGATCATGCCCGGGCGCACCCACCTGCAGCATGCCCAGCCGGTGCTGCTCGCCCACCACCTCTTCGCGCACTGCTGGCCGCTCGTGCGCGACCTCGAACGCTTCACCGACTGGGGCAAGCGCGCCGACTACTCGCCGTACGGTTCCGGCGCCCTCGCCGGGAACACCCTCGGCCTCGACGCCCGGCTCGTCGCGACGGACCTCGGCTTCGGCCACGTCGTCGAGAACTCGATCGACGGCACCGCGAGCCGCGACCTCGTCGCCGAATTCGCGTACATCACCGCCCAGATCGGCATCGACATCTCCCGGCTCGCCGAGGAGATCATCCTCTGGAACACCCGCGAGTTCGGCTTCGTCACCCTTGACGACTCGTACTCGACCGGGTCCTCGATCATGCCGCAGAAGAAGAACCCCGACATCGCCGAGCTCGCCCGCGGCAAGTCCGGCCGCATGATCGGCAACCTCACCGGCCTGCTCACGACCCTCAAGGGCCTTCCGCTCGCGTACAACCGCGACCTGCAGGAAGACAAGGAACCGGTCTTCGACTCGATCGATACCCTCGAGGTGCTCCTGCCCGCCTTCGCCGGCATGATCGCGACGCTGACCTTCCACACCGAGCGGATGGCGGAACTCGCCCCCGCCGGCTACTCCCTGGCCACCGATGTCGCCGAATGGCTCGTCAAGCAGCGGGTGTCGTTCCGCGACGCTCACGAGATCACCGGGCTCCTCGTCAAGTACGCCGAACAGAACGAACTCGAACTGCATGAGGTCGACGACGCCGCGCTCCTCGCGATCTCGTCGCACCTGACCCCCGAGGTGCGCAGCGTGCTGAGCATCCACGGTTCGGTCGAGGGTCGCGACGGCCAGGGCGGCACCGCTCCGGTTCGCGTTGCCGAGCAACGGGCCGTGCTCGTCGCCCGGGTGCGCTCGCTCGCCTCGGCACTCCTGCCGTAACCGGACCCTCCGGTGGGCGTCGCTCGGGAGCCGAGCCGCGGCGGGCGCCGCCGGTGAGCTTCGATCGGGAGCTGTTCGCCCGGCCGTCGGTGGAACTCGCACCGCTGCTGCTCGGAGCCGTGCTGAGCCACGGCGGGGTGGCCATGCGGATCACCGAGGTCGAGGCGTACCTCGGCGACGGAACCGACCCGGGTTCGCACGCGTTCCGGGGTCGCACCCGGCGCAATGCGACCATGTACGGCCCGCCCGGGCACCTCTACGCGTATTTCAGCTACGGAATGCACGTCTGCGCCAACATCGTCTGTTCCCCGGAGGGCGAGGCGTCAGCGCTCCTGCTCCGCGGCGGCGAAGTCGTCGAGGGACTGGCCGAAGCCCGGTCGCGCCGCGCGACCTCGAAGGCCGACGTCGACCTGGCGAGGGGACCGGCGCGACTCACGATCGCCCTGGGGATCGGGCTCGGCGACGACGGCGCCGATCTCGCCGTTCCGCCGTTCGACCTGACCCTGCGCACTGGTCCCTCGCCGGCGATGCTCAACGGGCCGCGCACCGGCGTCAGCGGTCCCGGCGGGGGCGCGGAATTCCCGTGGCGGTTCTGGATCCCGGGCGACCCGACCGTGTCGCCCTACCGGCGGCATCCGAAGCTCGCGCCGCCCAGCCCCGATCCGACTCAGCCCTAGACCCCGCGCCCATCAGCGGTCACGCGTGCTCGCAGGGGCTAACTCAGGAAATCTTCCGGCCAGGCGGTCGACGGCCCGCGGAGCAGTGCGGCGGATGCTCTTGAGCCGTCAGATTCTCCTGAGTTGGCCCCCTCGGCCGGTCATGCCTACTCGCGGGGGCCAGTTCAGGAATTCTGCCTGTATTCACGGCTGGTCACGCGTGTCCCCGGGGGCTAACTCAGGAAATCTGCCCGCCGGGCGGTCAACGGCCCGCGGAGCAGTGCTGCCGATCGGCGCGAGCCGGCATATCTCCTGAGTTAGCCCCCTCAGCCGGTCGTGCCCCCTCGCGGGGCTAGCTCAGGAATTCTGCCCGCGCACACGGCCGGTCACGCCTCTGCGCGGGGCTAACTCAGGAAATCCGCCGGGCTGACCCGGCCGACTCGCGGAATAGTGCGGCCGATCCGCGCGAGCCGGCGGATTCTCCTGAGTTAGCCACGAAAACCCGGGGCGACCCCGACAGATGCCGGGCCTGACGGTGCGGGTGGGGCGCGAGTGACGGAAGCTGGAGCCTAGCTGGTCGCGATCTTCACGAGGGCGGCGCACGCGCACGCCCAGATCAGGCTCGCGAAGGTGCCGATGATGAAGCGCTCCCGGGTCTCCGCTTCGGTGAGTTCGGTGAACCGGCCGACGCCCTTGATGGCGACGACGACCGCGATCGCCTCGGGGAACCCGGCGAGGATCGCGCCTGCGACCGCAAGGCGTTCGAGAATGCCGATCATGAGACCACCGCGGAGCACCTCGTGCACGGCGCCGGTCGCGCCGGGGGCAGCGGGAGTCGCACCGTCGTCGACGAGGATTCCGCCGTGCTGGCCGGGCCGCGCGGAATCGTGGGTGGCGAAGTCGAGCGCGAGCAGGGCCATCGGACCACCACCGACGACAGCGAGGGCGAGCGCGATCAGGCCGAGGATGACGCCGAAGGTCTCGCTGCCGCCGGGTGCGGGGGCCGCTGCGATGAGGAGGGCTCCAGCGAGGGCGCCCGCCGAGATGATCGCGAAGCTCTGTTTGCGCAACCGGAACGCGAGCACGGCACAGACGAGTGAACCGATCGTCACGAGCAAGAGCAGCAGCCAGTACAGCGTGGCGAGGATCTGGAAGGACTGGATCATCATCCGGCGGTGTCCGTTTCTGTCGAAGTCTGCTCGAGGTCTTCCATGAGCCTAACGAGTGCGGGGTGCGCCGCCTCTTCGACCCTCCAGAGTGAGGACTTGATCCGCTGGCTCACCGCCGCGGGCGTGATCCCGAGCCGGCCGGCGATCTCGACCTGGCTGAGGCCGTCGCGCAGAAGGTCGACCGCCGCCCAGCCCTCCGGCGACCGGCGCTGGCGGAGCAGGAGCACCGTTGCGATGAGCGCTTCGACCTCGACGCCGGCCAGAATCGGCTCGCCCGCAGACGAGCCGGGCGTCGGCACACCGGGCGCGAGGCCCGCAGGTCCGCCGGGGTTCGACCGGCCGGCGGATGCGCCGGCAACCGTGGCCCCCGACCCGTCTGCGTCGAGGGCGAAGCGGGCATCCGCTTTCTTGGCCCGGGTCACGGCGGCTCGCGCGGCGATGAACGCTGCACCGGAGGCTTGCCGGGTGGCGGGGGGGAGCGGCACCCGGACCGGGCCGATGCCGAGGCCGACGCTCCAGTGTCCCGAGCGGTGCAGGGCGAACACGACGTCGAGCGCGGTCGCGGCGTCGGTGAGTAGCCCCTGGATCTCGTCGCCTGAGGTCTGGTCGGGCGGCAGGACGAAGGCGGGGCCGAAGTCGGCGGCGAGGCGGGCGATCATCTCGCCGGCCCGGTCCCGGTCGTGGCGACTGTCGATCTGGTCTGCGGTGATCACGAACATGAGCGCGCCTCCCGGCCGGTTGTGGTGCGGCGAGCGGGTTCGCGCGCCTAAAGTAAGCGTACACACTAAATATGGCAATATTCATGTCTCAGACTTAATTGTTTGCGATGAAGGTTCAGGCCTGTCCTCCCGGCCCGGCACTTCCGCGCTGGTAATCTGGGCTGCGTGTCAGATCCAGTGATCCTCAAGCAGCAGTCCAATGACGTCACCTTCGAGAATGTCTGGGAGGAGATCTCCTGGCGTGGCCTCGTGCAGGTGTCGACTGACGAGACCGAGCTGCGCGCGCTGCTCGCGGGGGAGCCGATCACCTTCTATTGCGGGTTCGACCCGACAGCGCCGAGCCTGCACCTCGGAAACCTCGTCCAACTCCTGCTGATGCGCCGCCTGCAGCTCGCCGGTCACCGGCCGCTCGGCCTCGTCGGCGGTTCCACCGGCCTGATCGGCGACCCGCGGCCCACCGCGGAGCGGGTGCTGAACACCAAGGACACCGTCGGCACCTGGGTCGGCTACCTGCAGGCGCAGGTCTCGCGCTTCCTGAGCGCGGAGGGCGACAATCCCGTAACCCTCGTGAACAACCTCGACTGGACCGGTCCGCTCAGCGCGATCGACTTCCTGCGTGACATCGGCAAGTACTTCCGGGTCGGCACAATGCTCAAGAAGGATGCCGTGAGCGCCCGGCTGAACTCCGACGCCGGCATCAGCTACACCGAGTTCAGCTACCAGGTGTTGCAAGGCCTGGACTTCCTCGAACTCTTCCGCGCCCATGGGTGCGTGCTGCAAACCGGGGGCAGTGACCAGTGGGGCAACCTCACGAGCGGCACAGACCTCATCCGAAAGGCAGAGGGCGCGAGCGTGCACGCCATCGGGACACCGCTCATCACAAACAGCGACGGCACGAAGTTCGGCAAGAGCGAGGGCAACGCCATCTGGCTCGACCCCACCCTGACGAGCCCGTACGCCTTTTACCAGTTCTGGCTCAACACCGACGACGCCGATGTGATCCTGCGCCTCAAGATCTTCACGTTCCTGACGCGGGCCGAGATCGAGGATCTCGAGCAATCGGTCGCGACCGAGCCGTTCAAGCGGCTCGCCCAGCGCACCCTCGCCGTATCGGTGACGAGTCTCGTGCACGGGCGGGCGGCGACGGATGCTGCCATCCACGCCGCGCAGGCCCTCTTCGGCCAGGGTGATCTCGCGGATCTCGACGAGGCGACCCTCGAGGCCGCCCTGCGTGAACTCCCCAATACGACGACCGCCCCCCGGGCGCCGATCATGCAGTTGCTCGTGGACACCGGACTCACGACGAGCCTGAGCGAGGCCCGGCGTGCGATCAACCAGGGCGGGGTGTACCTGAACAACGTCAAGGTCCTGAGCGACGACCAGACCATCGAGGGCGCTGTGCTGCCCGGTGGTGTGGCCGTGCTCCGCCGCGGCAAGAAGACCCTGGCCGGCGTCTTCGTCCAGTAGCCCCCCCCGCCCCGCCTGGTCCGGGCGCGTCCAGGCCTCCCGCTGCGACGGTTGTCGCGGCCGCGAGAGTACAATTTTGGCCCTTAAGACTCGGTTTTAAGGGCCAAAAATGTACTCTCGCGCGGTGTTGGCGCGGTGTTGGCGCGGGTGGGTGGATGTTGGGGCGCGGGCTTCAGGGGTGTGGTGACACGCCCGGGAGTGTGTGGGTTTTGACGGGGTGGGTG